>NZ_JAGFPF010000003.1:0-211693 GCF_025962695.1 Candidatus Symbiopectobacterium sp. NZEC135
AAACAAGCTGTCGCCGAAATGGCACCCAAACTGCGTTTTAAACGCGAGGGAAACCGACTGGTTGCTGATAATCCCACACCCTACTGGCTAACCTTTTCTCGATTGAAAGTCGGCACCCACGCGCTGAGCAAAGCCCAACTGCGGTTGATGGTGCCCCCCTTTGGCAAACAATTTTATGCATTACCGCCTGACGCTATGGGAAAAGATGTCGTCTGGCAGTTGATTGACGAAGATGGGTGGAATACAGAGGTCGAGCAACGCACCTTGTAGCGCATTCCCCTTACGCTGCCAAACAGTAGCTAATTCTTTGTGACTTAGAGTTCTCAACAATGCGAAAACAAGAACAATACATCAACACATTCCCCCTATCTCCTCTGGTTGGCGTGTATTTATTAACGACAGGCAACGTGTGGGCGCAGGACTACTTCGATCCGGGTCTGCTTTCATTGGGTGGCGCACAGTTAACCACGACCGATCTTAGCGTGTTCGAAAAGTCCGGGAGTATTCCTCCCGGCACTTATATGGTTAATGTCTTCGTCAACCAATTGGATCAGGGGCAACACACGCTGGTCTTCAGTGCGAATGCGCAGGGTAAAATAGAACCAGAACTCACCCCCGCGATGCTGCACGAGCTCGGTATAAACACGCAAGCTCTACCTGCTTTCACGCGTTTGCCGGCGGAAAAACCCGTGGAAAACCTGCCGGCACTGATTCCAGACGCCTATGTCCGTTTTAACTTTAACCAGTTACGGTTGGATCTCAGCATCCCGCAGATTGCACTGAGCCCCAATATCCGCGGTGCCGTCGATCCTGCGCTATGGGACCACGGTATTCCGGCTTTTTTACTGAATTACACCGTTAACGGCGGGCGCAACTGGCAAGACGCACAGTATGGCATGGATAAACAGACGCAGACTAACCTGTTCGCCAACCTGCGTGCAGGGATCAATCTCGACGCATGGCGGTTACGTAGCACAATGACGTATACACGTAACAGCATCAGCCAACATGACGAAGATCGACAAAGCAACCAAAATACGCAATTCACCAACACATACTTGCAAAGGGATATTACGCCTTGGCGTTCTGAAATATTGCTGGGCGAAAGCACCACCAGCAATGACGTGCTCAACAGCGTCCCCTTCCGCGGCGTCAAACTTAACTCCAACGATGACATGCTACCGATCAGCCAGCGGGGCTTTGCACCAGTGATCAGTGGTATTGCGCAAACCAATGCCCGCGTCACCGTGAGCCAGAATGGCAACGTGGTTTACCAGACCTTCGTGCCCCCGGGGCCATTTCGCATCAGCGATCTGTTTCAGACGGGCCAGTCGGGCGATCTTACGGTGACCATCGCCGAAGCGGATGGCTCAGTGCGTACCCAAACGGTAACAGCCGCGTCCCTTCCGGTGATGCGGCGTCCGGGCAGCCTGAAATATGAAGTGACCGCAGGACGCTACAACGGCGGTATCACCGTTAACTCTCAGGAGGCAACGTTCGTTTCCGGCACCGCGATTTACGGTCTGCCACAGCATATCACGCTGTACGGCGGCGGCCTGTTTGCCAATGACTATCTGTCGCTGGTGGCGGGTTCGGGTATCTCATTAGGCGCATGGGGAGCGCTTTCTGCGGACGTCACCACATCGAGCACAACATTACCGCAGCAGAACGATCGCAAGCACGGCGCTTCATACCGGGTTCGCTATGCGAAAAGCGTACAAGAAACCGGCACAACGCTTGATCTGGCGGCTTACCGTTATTCCACCGAGCACTACTACAACTTTACCGATTTCAATAGTCTGGGGCATCGGCTTAGCTATGGTCAGGTCCCTTGGGCGCTGACGCGTCAGCGATCCAGCTTTGAGATGCGGGTCAGCCAGCAGGTCGGAGGCAATGGTTCATTTTACCTCTCCGGCGTGCGCACCGATTACTGGGGCAATGAAAATGTGATGAACACGCTCTCTGCCGGTTACAACGGTAACTATCGCGGTGTCAGTTATGGTCTTGCCTACAGCATCGACAGGATTAAAAGCAACAATAGCTGGCCGGAAAATCGTCAGTTCTCGGTAAACGTGCAAGTACCGATGAGCGTGTTTAGTTCATCCGCCTCGTTAAATCGTCTCTATGCCAGCTACCAAATGACACACGACAATCACGGTCGCGTACAGCAGCAAGCGGGTCTCAGCGGCAGCACACTGGACGATCGTCTGAGTTACAGCGTCATGCAGGGGTGGTCAAACGATCAAAATAACAGCACCAGCACGTTAAACACCAGCTACCAGGGTAGCAAAGGCAACGCCACCCTCGGTTATAGCTATAGCCGCAACAATCGCTCGCTTAATCTGGGCGGCAGCGGTTCCGTGGTTGCTCATCCCGAGGGGGTGACGCTGGGCCAGATGATAGGCAGTTCTGCGGCATTGGTCAGCGCCCCCGGCGCGGGCGGCGTCAGCATTATGCAAGGCAACGTGCAGACCGACAGCCGCGGCTATGCGCTGGTGCCCTACATGTCGAACTACCAGCGCAACAGTATCGATCTTAACCCGGCAACGTTGCCGGATGACGTGGATATCACCCAGTCCAGCCTGAACCTTTACCCCACCAAAGGGGCGGTGGTGTTAGCCAACTTCGCCACCCGCATCGGTTATCAGGCGTTGATCACATTGCAGTTGCCCACTGGCAGCGTGCCCTTTGGTGCACTCGCTGCGGTAGATGGCACGCAGAACGATGACATCAATACCGGCATTGTCGGCGATGACGGCCAGGTCTATATGAGCGGTTTGCCGGAGCGCGGCACGCTGAACGTTAATTGGGGACGAGAACAACAGCAACAGTGCCGGGCAAAATTTGATCTCAGCAAACTGCCCAACCCCACGTCGACTAACCCGATACGGTCACTGACCGTACGCTGCGAATGAGGTGAGACATGAGCCACGTTATGGCTATCAGGAAAACGGCCGACATCGCCGCGTGGTTGGTGTTGTTTGCCTCTCAGGCTTTGCAGGCCAATACGCTGACGATTGGCAAAGGATCAGGCGTGGTGTGGCAGGGGGCGAATTTTACTGCATCAGGAACCCTGTTCATGAGCGCGCCAACAAATATACCAACAACAGGAGGGGCTGCATCCGTAACCAACGTAACAACAGAGTGTATAAGAACGACAGATCTCACGACCATTAATGGGATAGAGGTGCTGCCTATTGCGCCAGGTATTGGGTTAGCCCCAAATGCAGATTTTCGTGTAAACACCTATACAGGCACCGGTTTAATTTACCACACAATGAGCGGAACTATTGGGCTGCAAGGCACCCAAGGAACAATAACGGGAGGTGCGGGTGGAAATGGTGTTGCGCCAGCAGGCCGCGCATGGTGCTTAAATTTTTCTAACATTAATCCTAATCTTCAGCAGAATCTATCAATGAATGGAACCTGGGCAATAGTAACCGACGGCACGCAACAGACCGGTAATTATACACTCCCGCCAATGTATGCTGCTTCCTTCGTGAGTAATGACAGTATTACACGGAATATATTCCCTTTTACCACTCTACGAGTGACTGCTATCGCCTGCTCAATCGCCACCACCACCAGTGTCAACTTCGGCACCGCTGCGCGCAATATCACACAATTCGCTGAGTTGGCTAACCTCACAGCTCCGCTCACTGTTACTTGTAATCAGGATGCACCTGACACCATCGATACCAATATCAACGTGCAATTCAGTGGCAAGTTGTATAACAACAACACTGCACGGTTGGCATTAGACCAAGGAGGAGGGTATATCACGGGAGAGATCGGTAACGGCGTTACCGGCAGCGGCACTTGTGATGCCACTACTGGCGTCAGTTTTAATTACGCTGACATCAACGTTGGTGTGCTTGGCGCCAGCGAGCTCAACCAAACGTATGCCAACCAAATTACCTGGCGGTTGTGCTCAGGTGGAGCCACATTGCCTACCGGCCCGGTTACTGCCTCCGCCAATGTGGCGGTAACCTACAACTGATAGCCCGGCGCAGACGGTTAACCTTACGGCTATGCCGGCGCGGTTTTATAGAATTTGTTGACCACGCTGGCGAGGCTGTCCGCCTGCATTTTTTCCATCACGTGGGCGCGCGCAGCTCTTGTCGCACTCACATGTTTTCACCTCATGGCATAACAAATAAAAAGACCTGATAGCTGACAATCGCAGAAGGATATGCAACACTCACTCGTACAAATGTACGACACACAAGAAACAATTCTTGGTGGTGAATATTCATTCCCGGTCAATAATCACACTGACTGCGATACAAGTTGTGCAACCCGATAATGTGAGTAAGGTTGATTGTTATGTCTTCATCCGTTCTGCGCCAGAAAATGGCGTTATTTTCGCTGATGTTTTTACCTGGCTTCGCCTGGAGTTCTTGGATCACCCGAACGCCGTTGATTCGAGACACGCTGCATGCGTCTACTGAGGTTTTCGGATTGATTTTGTTTGGTTTTTCCTGCGGTTCTATGGTGGGAATCCTCTGGTCAGGTAAGCTTATCAACAAGTACGGCATCCGCCGCGTAGCGCTAGCGGGTTTTATGCTGCTGGCTATCGGTTTCCTGCTGCTGGCCGTAGCGCTTTTACTGGCAAATCAACCTGTAGCGTTTTGTGCGCTGGCGCTGTTTGGCATGGGGCTGGGCATGATTGATATTGCCTTAAATATTGAAGGTGCCGCATTTGAACAGCATATCAATCAGGTCATCATGACCACACTGCACGGCTTTTTCAGCCTGGGCACGCTGGTTGGCGCACTGATCGGCATGGGGATGACCGCACTGAACATCAGTATCAACCTCCATTTTGGCATCATCATCAGCCTGACTGCACTGACGCTTGCAGTGCAATTTACTCATATGCCGTGGGCAAGCGCCCTCGTAGCAGAGCAACACAGTGAGCATCGCAGCTATAAAGCGCAGGTGATTCATGAACTGAAAGACACGCGTCTAATGCTGCTGGGCGTAGTGATTTTAGCGATGGCGCTGGCGGAAGGCTCTGCCAATGACTGGCTGCCGTTGTTGATGATCGATGCGCATGGTTTCAGCCATACATCAGGCTCTCTGTTCTTTGTCGGGTTCGCCGCGGGTATGACCGCCGGGCGTTTTGCAGGCAGTTACATCGTCAACCAATTTGGCCGTACTGCTATTCTCAAATTCAGCGCGATTTCAGCCGCCGTGGGGTTGGGGCTGATTATTGTAACGCACGCACAGTGGCTTGCCGCCCTCGCGGTTATCCTATGGGGAATTGGCGCATCGTTGGGCTTTCCGCTCACCATTTCTGCCGCAGGTGCTACGGGTGAAAACCGCTCGGTGCGCGTCACCCTTGCAGCCATTCTCGGCTACATCGCTTTTCTGGTCGGGCCGCCAGCACTGGGCTTTATTGGCGAACATGCCGGGCTGCGCATCGCCATGCTGCCGGTATTGTGCATGGTGATCCTGGCGTTTTTCTGCACCTCTGCAGCCAGTGAGAAAAAGACCCCGGTGAAGCATCCGGCCTGACGCGTGGTGCGTTTTAACCTCACCGTTGGTGCCTTTTTGCCTGGCACCAACGGAAAACTGAGCAATGTTTATGTCGATGACGGCTTCCATGCCTGACGATTGACCATTCCGATACCAACACACACCAGCACCAGCGCAATGGCGTAGCGCCATTCCAGCATTTTCTCGCCCAAAAACAGTGCGGAGAGCAGCACGCCAGCAACCGGGATCAGGAAGTTAAACGGCGCAAGCACCCCCACTTTGTTGTATTTCAGCAGTTGGCTCCACAAAGCAAAACTCACCGACGAAATCAACACCAGATAAAGCAATACCATGCAGGCCGTGCCGCTTTCGATACGAATATTACCGCCCAACAGATAACCCGCCACAATCATAACGACGCCACCAAGGGTTAATTGGTAGCCTGTCATCATAGTTGCATCCATGGCAGCAGAAATGCGTTTACCGTAAATGCTTGCCGCAGAGATTAAAAATGCCGAAATCACGATGAAACCGTCACCCATCAGCGTAAACGTGAAATCACCCAGTCCGTTAATATTCACGATGGCGACACCGATAAACCCTACCAGACAGCCAACGCTTTTATTGATGCTTAATTTGTCATTGTTGTACAAATAATGCGCCAACAGCACGCTGAAAAATGTCTGGGTGGCATTCATGATCGACCCGTTAACCCCGGTGGTGTGAGCCAGACCTATATAAAATAGCGTGTATTGCACGGCGGTCTGGCTTAAACCCAGGATCACCAACTGTTTCGGTTGGCCCGGCAGTAGCTGCGTCAGAGAACACCCGCGTACTTTTGCCAGCAACAGCAACAAGATGCCTGCAATCGCAAAGCGGTAACCGGCAAATAGCAGTTTCCCCGGAATATCGCCATCAGCGATATGAAAAAGCGCATAACCATTTTTTATCGCCGGATAAGAACTTCCCCACAGCAGGCAACAGAGTGTCGCCAGTAAAAATACCACTTTCTTATTGGTATAAAATGCAATCGCATTATTCAAAATCCACTCCTTTGACCGATCCCAACACCACTCTCTCAAATACCAAGACATTCTCGGGTCTTGGCTTTCAAGATTGGATTACCGGTTCAGAATAAGGGCTTACTCAGCGCGGCAACAGTACCATCTATGAATAAAATCTCATAAGATATCATTTAAAAAGTTAAAATCACCATAAGATAATGATTGTTAATCATTTAACTAAAATGAAAAAATTTTCACTTATAAGTTTGATGAATATCACAGACTGCAATAACGGATAAAACGACGCATTAAGTGCAATAACCCGACATAAAAATCTGAGCGTTAACAACAGGGTTTATCGCCTCAAGGTAGCGAATAGCTTAGAATGCCGTGGAGTCCAGCGCAGCAGCAATGGAGAATAAGGAGCAAAAGATGACCGCCTCGTGCGATCGGACAGATATCGTAACAGATACAGCCACCAGGATCGCGCAAGCCGCGTTAGACGTCATCCTTGAACACGGTGTACGCGGTACTACATATCGCCGGGTGGCGGCGCGGGCGCAGCTCTCTTTGGGCACCTTAACCTATCGCTATAAAAGCATTGATGCGCTGCTGATTGACGCGTTTACCTTTATGATTGACGAAATTTCTCACGCTTTCCATCAGCGTCTGGCACAAGCAAAAGAGATCGACGGAGCCTGTGAAGCCGTCGCGGATCTGATTTGCGGGAATATCTGGGCAACGCCAAACCACCTGACGTTAAGCTTTGAACTCTATGCACTGGCTTCGCGCCAGGAAACCTACCGCGCGCTGTTGCAAGAGTGGATGTCACGCAGCAGGACTGCATTACACCGCCATTTTAACGAGGAAACAGCATGGACGCTGGATGTGTTAATTGAGGGGTATACCATTCATAACTTTTTTAATCGCCACCCCATGAGTCGGGAAAAAATTCTGCTAGCGATCACCCGACTGGTACGGGAATAATATCTAGAGACACGACACCTAGCCCCGCCGGTGCGGCCAATAAATAGCCGGTGCACCATTGAGTTTGGGCTTGGCAAAAAGGAATCCCTGAAAACGCCTAATGCCTGCTGCTTCTAACCAGCACCACTCTTCCACCGTTTCCACCCCTTCAGCAACGACACTGATCTCCAACTCCGCGCAACATTTAACAATGGCTTGAACAATCGCCTGTTTGGGCCCATGTGCATGAATATCCGTTACGATGCTGCGATCAATTTTGATTTTGCCGGGCTGAAACTTCGCGAGCAGCGATAGCCCGGCAAAACCTGCACCAAAGTCATCGATAGCCACACCAATCCCTGCCGAACGTAATTGCTGGATAGCAGAGGAAAAGGCGTCGAAACTGGAAATGACTTCATCCTCCGTCACTTCAACGATGACCTGTTCAGGCACCAGGCCATTGCGGTCGATCTGCTCCAGTAAAATATCAACGGCATTCGGCACCTTGACCAGCGACATCGGCAGCAGGTTAATAGAAATTTTATGGCTGCCAATATTGATATTTTTCGCCAGCGCCAGCGCCCACGCTTTGGAGGAAAGATCGGTTTCATGCAGTTTGTCGGGCGGAATCGACGCGAAATAATCCAGCGGTGATTCACCGTTCGGACCACGGATCAGCGCTTCAAACGAGCTGATTTGCCCACGCAGCGGCTCAACAATGGGTTGCAACGCGAACTGGCAAGGTTGCCCCAAAAACGACTGTTCTGGCGGAGTGGCAAACGGCGGCGCCTCTGCCAAGAAGCCCCAGGATTCAGGTTCAGTGCTGTAGGCCAGTTGTTTCTTCCAACGACCTTCAACAAAGGTACGAATAAATTTATAAACCCGGTCATCACTCACCAGATTATAACGCAGCGCGCCAGTTTTTATCACCGCTCGCAGCACGGCACCAGGCTTGTCATGGCGTAAATCAAACAGCGCCATGCCCATATTGATAAAACGGCGCTTCGCCGCATAATCACGCATCAACTCAATCACACCGTCATGGCGAGGATCGTTGCAGATTGTGTCATACACCTGATTCACGGCTTCGGGGTCACCTTCTAAAATCTGAAGAAAATGACTGCCATCAAAGATCAGAATGCCGGTCAGTTGCAGCGTCATATTACGCGCCTGAGACTGCGCCACGAGTGCATCGAGCAGCGACGGATCAAAGATTCGGCTTGCACGGCTTCGGTAAATCAATGTAGACAGCATAAGACCCAGACTCTTAGAAAAAATAGGTGTTTCAATCTTCCCATCATCAGGGAAAGGCATAACAGTAGGTAAGATACCAGACAAGGCGCTTCTCACGTATCACCGTTTTTCCTAAACACACCACGCTGCTCCCCGAATTCAACGGACGATCGCGGCTGTAATATGTCCGCTAAAAGACACGTTCATGGACAAAGGTTAGCAGCAACAAAATTCATCCTCCAGTTTTCAATACCCTGTATCACACCAATAACCCTTTGACATCAATGACTATGCCTGCAAACCGTTACCGATAGACACCGTAGAAAAGCGTTTATTGCTAGTATTTCGAGTACATCAAACTGGAGAAAGCGTCACCACACAAACTTTGCCTGTAAATCACTCGGTATAATAGTCCATTACAGGAAACTATCAGAAAACCGCTTGATCGATGGGTATTGCATATATACTGTATTTATATACACATATAGAGAAAATCATCATGCTGTTATCCACGCCCGTACTGCCTCTACGCCTCAGCGTCAATGCTGCTTCGTTGCCCTTTTTTATCGAACACGTCCCCTGCGGTTTCCCCAGCCCGGCGCAGGACTACGTGGAAGACAGACTCGACATCAATCAACTGGTGATCAAACACCCCAATGCCACTTACTTTATTCGCGTCAGCGGTGATTCAATGATTGATGCCGGCATTGGCGACGGCGACTTACTGGTGGTTGATCGGGCATTGACGGCACAGCACGGTGATATCATTGTGGCCGCCGTGAACGGCGAGTTTACCGTTAAAGAGTTGCGCACCCGCCCTTCTCTGCAATTGGTGCCGCATAATACAGACTATTCACCGATACACTTTCAGCATGAGGAAGCGCTTGAGATCTTCGGCGTGGTCACCTTTACGGTAAAGGCGATGCGCTAGCGGGAAGGAAAAGAGAAATGCGCCTATCGCTCGGCGCATGATATTCGGTTAAATCAGCCCTTCTTCTCTGCAAATCAACCACAAACGCATGTCAAATTCGTACTGGTGGTAGTCAGGCTCCATGTGGCAACAGAGCTGATAAAAAGCTTTGTTGTGGTCCTTCTCACGCAGGTGTGCCAGTTCATGCACCACGATCATACGCAAAAAGGCTTCAGGCGCATTCCTGAACAGGGTCGATATCTTGATTTCATTCTTGGCTTTTAACTTCCCGCCATGATTTTTTGAGATAAAGGTATTGGTACCGAGCGTGCCTTTAACGGGATTTAACGCACCGTCATAAATAATTTTGGCAAGCGCACTTTCCTTTTTCAGATAGCGATTTTTTATACCGTTAACATAGTCGTAGAGCTGTTTGTCATTCGTCACCGTATGCGGCACGGGGTACTTTTGTGTAATGACCGCAGCCAGCTTGCCAGATTGCAGCAAGCTATCAACACTCGCGATCAGTTCTGATGGGTAATGCTTTATGTAATCCAGTTTGCTCATCGTGGCCGTTAACGTCTCAGCAGCAGTGAATGCACAGGGCGAAAAAGTTACGGACATGCTAATCGATTTTGCCCACGGGGGCCATCAGGGAGCACCGTGTCATTTGCCCATATCGGCAGTGAATAAAAATAGTTATCCCACCCTATCAATGGATTGCTGGCAGCACATGCAATACCGCTTGATCGCTTTACTCTACAAACATACTGTATATAAACACACATACAGAGATCCCCACTATGTTCGCCCTTATCGACGTCAATAACTTCTATACCTCCTGTGAAACCCTGTTTCGTCCGGACCTGCGCGGAAAACCAGTGGTGGTGGTATCCAACAATGACGGTTGCGTGATATCTCGTTCACGAGAGGCCAAAGCGCTGGGGATAAAAATGGCAGCGCCCTATTTCATGATGAAAAAAGCGTTTCCCGATGCGCAAATCGCCGTGTTCAGTTCTAACTACACCCTCTATGCCGACATGAGTAACCGCGTTATGGCCACGTTGTTTGAGTTAACGCCAACGCTGGAAATCTATTCGATCGATGAGGCCTTTATGGATTTGTCCGACGTCAGCAACGCAACCCCTCTTGCCCTGTTAGGCCAACAGATCCAACAAAAAGTGCATAAAGAGATCGGGCTGCCGGTCGGCGTCGGCATTGCACAAACCAAGACGTTGGCCAAGCTGGCAAATCATGCTGCCAAAGTGTGGAGAAAAACAGGCGGTGTAGTGGATTTGTCGAACACCGATCGGCAGCGCAAATTGCTGTCACTGGTGCCCGTCAACGAGGTGTGGGGCGTGGGTCGGCGCATCAGTAAAAAACTCAATCTGATGGGCATAGAAACGGCACTGAACCTGGCGGAAAGCCCAACCTGGCTGATTCGCAAGCACTTTAACGTGGTGCTGGAACGCACCGTGCGTGAATTGCGCGGCGAGCCTTGCCTCGAGCTGGATGAATTTGCACCAACAAAACAGCAGATTGTCTGTAGCCGTTCATTTGGTTATCGCATCACTGATTATAATGACATGCATGAGGCTATCTGCGCCTACGCTGAGCGCGCTGCCGAGAAACTACGGCAGGAACGGCAATATTGCTGTCAGGTTAGCGTGTTTTTGCGTACCAGCCCACACGCTGGTAGTGAAACCTTCTATGGCAATCAGGCTTCCGGCAAAGTGAGTATTCCCACCAGCGACACGCGCGACATTATTCGCATAGCCACCCAGGCGCTCGATCGTATCTGGACCAACGGACACCGTTACATGAAAGCCGGCGTCATGCTGAGCGATTTTTACAGCCAGGGCACCGCCCAGCTTAATTTGTTTGATACCAACCAACCGCAGGCCAATAGCGCAACGCTCATGCAGGTTATTGACCACGTAAATACCTCGGGAAAAGGGTCTATATGGTTCGCCGGGCAAGGTATTCAGCAGCCCTGGGCGATGAAGCGCAACATGTTGTCCCCCGCGTATACCACCCGGTTCGCCGACGTACCGGTTGCAAAATAGACGGCCAGCGTTACCAGAATGGCGCGCACAACCCACGTGTGGGGAAATACCGCACGATTATTGCGTCACCCTATCCATGACTGATGTAAGCCATTTATTTCTTTGTATGCGAAATACCATCACCACGGCAGCGCATAAGAAGAAAAGCGCATGCATCGCATCGAGATTCATGAATTATACTCATTGGTGTATGCATATTTTGCTATCTGGTATCGGATTACGCGATGCGATACGCTCAATATCATACCGTTTCGCGCCGCCATAACACGGCGATACACGCTGATGACACGCCGCATCACCTTTTTATTTCGACGCAAACCGTCAATACGCCACACAGAGAGCCAATCATGAAAACCATCGGTTACGCCGCACTGAGCCCCAGCACGCCGCTTGCCCCGTTCACCTTTGAGCGCCGCGCCCTGCGCGCCAATGATGTTGCTATGGAAATTTTATACTGCGGCGTGTGTCACTCGGATTTACATACGGCACGCAATGACTGGGGGTGGACACAGTACCCCGCCGTGCCCGGCCACGAGATAGTTGGACGCGTCACCCACGTCGGCCCAGACGTTACCCGTTTTCGCGTGGGCGATGCGGTTGCAGTGGGCTGTCTGGTCGACAGTTGCCAAGAGTGCGACCATTGCCATCAGGGTGAGGAGCAGTTTTGCACCAACGGCAGAACCGATACCTATAACGCGCCCGATCGCATCACCGGAGAAAACACCTACGGTGGCTATGCCAAGCATTTAGTGGTGCGTGAAGAGTTTGTGCTGCGCGTACCGGATACTCTGACGCTGGCGCATGTCGCGCCACTGCTGTGCGCGGGCATTACCACCTACTCTCCGTTACGCACGTGGAATGTCGGTCCCGGCAGCCGGGTTGGCGTCATTGGGCTGGGCGGTTTAGGCCATATGGCCGTCAAGCTGGCGGCAGGTCTCGGCGCAGATGTCACGGTAATGAGTCGCACCAACAGCAAAGAAGCCGATGCGTTATCGCTTGGGGCAGATCGGTTGCTGGTCTCCAGCGACAGCGCCGCCATGGCGGCCGCACAATCCCATTTCGATCTGATCATCGATACCGTTCCGGTCAAGCACGACGTTAACCCCTACATGTCCCTGTTGAAAGTCGATGGCACGCTGGTGTTGGTGGGACAAGTTGGCCCGCTGGCAGAACCGACCACGGTGCCGTTGATCCTCGGACGCCGACGCATCGCCGGATCGCTGATTGGCGGCATCCGTGAAACGCAGGAGATGCTTGATTTCTGTGCGAAAAAACAGATCCTGCCCGACTGTGAAATGATTCGGATGGACCAGATCAACGAAGCATTCGAACGTATGGAACACGCCGATGTGCGTTACCGTTTTGTCATCGATATGGCCTCACTGCCTGCACCCAGCGCACAGTAATCCTTTGATAGACGCGCCGCTGCACCACGCCGGTGGCGCAAACCGGAAGGCCACATGCTGAAAGAAAATTTCAACGATCTGCTGTCCTTTTTGGCGGTTGCCAGAGAGCGCAGCTTTACCAAAGCTGCCGCTCATCTTGGGGTATCGCAATCCGCGCTGAGCCATTCGGTACGCAGTCTGGAAGAGCGTCTGGAACTGCGATTGCTCACTCGCACCACACGCAGCGTCGCGCCAACCGAGGTCGGCGAGCAACTCGCAAGCCGTATTGAACCCCATCTGGTCGACATTGAAAACGAACTCATCGCGCTACGCGACATGCGTGCGCGTCCGGCGGGCAATATCCGTATCACAGCGGGTGAACATGCCGCCGATTATGTGCTATGGCCCATACTGAAATCGTTCCTCGCCACCTACCCGGATATCAATATTGAAATTACGGTTGATAACGCACTCACCGATATTGTCAGCGAGCGCTTCGATGCAGGCATTCGTCTGGGCGAACAGGTGGCAAAAGACATGGTGGCGGTGCGTATCAGCCCGGAGATGCGCATGGCCGTTGTCGGTTCGCCCGACTACCTTGAGCGCAACGGCGTGCCCTCATCCCCTCAGGCGTTGCAGCAACACCGTTGCATTAATATGCGTTTGCCTACGTTAGGGGGATTGTATGCCTGGGAGTTTGCGCATGCCGGTCGCGAAATGCGGGTGCGCGTGGATGGACAGTTAACATTCAACAGTTTGCGCCAGCGCATTGATGCCGCATGCCACGGTTTCGGCCTCGCTTGCGTGCCGGAAGATGCGGTTTGCCAGGAACTTAAAGCGGGCACCCTGACGCGAGTGCTGGAAGAATGGTGCGCGCCGTTTCCCGGCTACTACCTTTATTATCCGACACGCAAACAGCACCCCACGGCATTTGCCCTGTTTATCGATGCGATGCGCTATCAAGAGAAATGACTCGTAGGAACTGTGCCGCACAAACATTCAGCACTCAGTAAAAAAGCGGTAATAAAGCACTTGCCATCACGGGAGGACAACGCCATAATAGCGCCCACTCCTCCAGCGGGAGTGTCAAAAAACGTATCTAATCAACTAATTGATTGATACTATACACAGTACGACCATAGCTCAGTTGGTTAGAGCACCACCTTGACATGGTGGGGGTCGGTGGTTCGAGTCCACTTGGTCGTACCAATTCATGTTCTATAGACATCTACCAGTGTCTATAACACACTGAAAAGAAGAAAAATTCCATCTTCTTTGTTCCAGTATAATCTATCGACGTCCACTCAAATCCGATGACTTTAAGTACACATTTAAGTCCATTTGAATGCGGGTGATTTCGGTTCCAGATTGTTACTGTTAGGCAGCACCATCGTGAACAAAAATCCAGCTCTGGTCCTTATCAGGAGCGACGATCATGGTACTTTCTGCTATAGCTGTTCGCCAAGCAAAAGCGATTGGCAAAGCCTATACAATTCCAGATGATAATGGCCTTTCCCTTTACGTCACATCAAGTGGTGGGAAGTCTTGGCATTTCCGCTATTACTGGCTAGGTAAACAACAACGCCTATCTCTTGGCACCTACCCCAAAGTGTCACTACAAGAAGCCAGAAACCTGCGGGATGAAACAAGAGCTTTGTTAGATACGGGAATAAATCCTCAGGCTAATCGCAAACAAAAACGCTATGCTATACAACTCGCTGTCGAAAATGATTTTGAATCTGTGTTCAATAAATGGGTTGAATATAGATCTCTAGAACTAAAGGAAGATAAAAAAGGTACCCTTTCCCAGATTCATCGCACATTTAATAATGATATATTGCCCCAAATTGGCAAAAGATCAGTTTATGATATCCGCCGTATAGATCTATTGAAAATCTTATCCAAGATTGAACAACGCAGAGCATTTACAACAGCAGAAAAAGCACGCAGTTGGCTTGGGCAATTATTTCGTTTCGCTGTGGTGAAAATAGATGGTCTTGACATTAACCCTGCAATGGATCTGAAAGAAGTTGCTCTACCAAAACCGCCAGAGATTCACAATCCATTTTTACATATGTCAGAGTTACCGTCGTTTTTATGTAAATTACGTAAATACTCAGGGAATGAAACTACACAACTTGGTATTCGCTTACTGTTTCTTACCGGCGTTCGCACTGGTGAATTACGTCTCGCTACACCAGAGCAGTTCGATTTAGAGCGTGGTCTTTGGCTTATTCCTCCCGAAGAGGTGAAGCAACTACAAAAAAGCATGCGAAAAAACAGAAAACGGCCACAAGACATCCCTCCTTATATTGTACCTTTGTCTGCACAAGCAATTGAAATAATAAGATATTTAATAGAAAAAGTTAAACCAGCCCAGCACTACCTATTGCCACATTACTATAACCCCAAAGAGCGTATCAGTGAAAACACTCTCAATAATGCGCTAAAGCGTATGGGGTATAAAGATAAACTAACAGGTCATGGTATACGTGGCACAATGTCAACAGCGCTAAACGAAATCGGTTACCCCAAAGTGTGGGTTGATGCTCAACTTTCTCATTCAGATCCGAATAAAGTTAGCTCAGCATATAACCATGCTAACTATGTAGAACCACGACGACGCATGATGCAAGATTGGGCTGACAGACTAGACTTATTAGAGCAAGGATTTACTGAATCAGCACTGGAGCATTTGACTATCTATATCGCTGGCATTCCTACCGTGCTGGATACAGATAGGGATTTACCAATATCACCACTGGCAACAACAATTCCAGCAATTACCTCTACTCCTAGAGTTACAACTGATGGAGAAAATAAAAATGGAACAGTATTTAAACGACTTTCGCCCTTACCATCAAAACCCTGTGAGGAAAATGACCCAGGAGAGATTATCACGGAAATACAAAAAAAACGCATCGACATGCTTAATATATACGAAAAGCCGCACAATCTATCAGTATCCCAATTCGCTAAACTGGCTGGTAAATCTCGAGACCAAATTAACCGGGAGATAAAAGCAAATAAACTATTAACAATAAACATTGGCAATCGTGGGCAACGAATCCCTGATTGGCAACTTGACCCCATAAAACAAAAATTGATTCAATCAGTACTTAAATTATCAGAAAAAGTAGACTCATGGACAGTTTATCAAGCTTTATCCAATAAAATAAAAAAGCTAAACAACCAATCTCCTATTGATGTAGTCAATGCCAATAATCTACACGAGATTATCCCAATCATTAATAAAATCACAAGCACATCCATTCTTTGAATGGGCCCATCATAAAATAAATTAAATCATTTATTAAACCCCGCGATATTATTCGGGGTTTAATAATTCTCCAGGTATTATTCAGAGTGATTTTTCATCGACAAATACTATACCCCACAGTACTAGAGTCATCGATACTGAATTAACAACAACAACCCCAAAGAAAACTGATTAAAAAAACACCAACACTTTCTCTATAATTGATTATATCTTTACTTCTCCCTCCGCGTAATATTTAGCAAAATTCTCATTGATTTGCATAAGTGAAACCATCATAGAATAGGGAATGGATTACTAGCACCAGATAACAAAAACAAATTAGTCCTTCTGTTGTTTCAGAAGCACAAGTTACTTATAAAAAGGAGCGATAAAACATGAGGATCCGTCACCTGCATTATTTTCTGGTTGTTGCACAAGAACAGAACTTCGCAAGAGCCGCCGCCAGAGTTCATATAGAACCATCACCACTATCCCGTGCGATTAAAGAACTGGAGCAACAGTTAGGCGTTCAGTTACTGCACCGTAATAAAGGTCGTATTCGGCTGACCTGGCCTGGGGAGGTATTCCGCGAGGAAGCTCAGCGCATTGTTAGCTTTATCGAAAACGCCAAAACACGCGTGCATTCTGCAGCAAAAGGTTACAGAGGCAGGCTTCGTATAGGCTTATGTGACAGCCTAGCTCAACCCCGGCTGACACAACTATTTGCCCAATGCCGAGAAGAAGAACCTCGTACAGAGATACGTATCACTGAGATGTCCGTCAACGAAATGCTTCAAGCTCTGGCCCACGACCAGATTGATGCCGGGTTCACTATTGACGATATCACCCCCTCTGGCTACATCAAACATTCAGTCTGGAGTGAACGTCCCGCAGTCGCTATTCCACGTAATCATCCTCTGCTTTCTTTAGAGCTTATTTCTGTCGCCGAAGCGTTTCGCTATCCTCTGATCTTATGCCATCCAGAACAATGCGCAGGAGGGTATAACACCATCCGGCGCTGGTTTAATGATGCGTTCTTACCACAACCTAATATTGCCGAGTACATTTCCGGCCACGAAGCGATGCTCATGCTAGTGGCTGCCGGATACGGTATCGGCATTGGTCTTGAGTCACAACTCTCATTGTATAACCACCCGAATATAATTATACGGGCAACATCTTACGATATCCCAGACTCATCGACCAATATCATCACGACGGAAAAATATTACTCGCCGGAGTTGGAGCGTTTTATCAAACGTGCACTTGAAATTGGCGAATTGCAGCCCGCTCACATGCAGGCAGCGCCCAAAGAAGTGCCTTAGGATGGGTAAGTTGCATCAGTTAATGTCTTACTTTATTTGTCTATCATACGACCAGCACAGTTAGTGGCTGATACCTTCATTATCCGTTAACGTTGTGATGCAGTCCATTCAACGTCAATTAACCAAATGAATATTAAGCAATCATTTAATTCACATGAAATCTGACATTTTCAGTTTGGTTAACGACACAATAGAACCCATTGAACTGGGTTCTATTTCATTCGCAAAAACACCGACAACAGAAGCACTGTACCGCCATTTATTCTTCATAAACATTGCTGGACGAAAGTCCAGATAAATGCTGGCAAATATATCCAGCAATCTCTTTTTTAAGTCAGCTAAGAAACCGTAACTAGTACATCCCTATTGTTTGATGAAACGGAATGATGAGGTCTTTTTAATAGTAATCACATCTCATAAACGCTACCAAGCACTAAGGAGTGACAATAGTGAACGCAGAAAACACGACACCATTGCCAGAACGCCGTATTTTACGTCGTCCAGAGGTTGAGTCTAAAACCGGATTCAAACGCGCCCATATATATAACCTGATGAAAGAAGGTCGCTTTCCCAAACCAATAAGTCTTGGTGTACGGGCGGTTGGCTGGGATTCGGTTGAGATTGATCAGTGGATCACTGACCGTCTGAAAGAACGCATCTGACTGCCCCAGCCATACGATAAGGAGCAGGCCATGCAAATAATTGTTGCTAGTCCAACAAAAGGTGAGAGCGGCAAAACTACTGCATTACCGGAAAAACCATGGAGGGGTCACCATGTTCCATGCCCATGAATTATCCCGGAGCCACAAGCAACTATTGCCACTGTTCGAAATCGCACTGCAGGAAGGCCGGGGAATTGTGTGTACTTCTGGCGGACATTTGACGTTCACCAAACCTGATATGTCACCCATTTTCACCCGTTCTACGATCAGCGACTATCGTGCTGGGTACAATCCACGCGCCTTGCTACGGCGCGTACAAAACCAATTTGCCTCTCCTGAAGAGGGAGGTCATCATGCCTGATATTTCTGTACAAGACCTTACCAACAAGCTGCTGAGCGAAGACTTCGCGAGCAAAGCACCAATTGCAGGAATGTTAAGCTCACCAGTTGTAGAAACCTCGATGGTTATTACGCTAGACGAACTGTCACCCTATGAGCTCGATCCTCGTCTGACCCGTAACCCACTCTACGACGAGATCAAAGCCTCAATACGCGAGCGCGGGCTCGACTCACCGCCCTCCATAACTCAGCGCCCAGGGGCAAAGGGCTATATCATTCGCAGCGGGGGCAATACCAGACTATCGATCCTGCGCGAGCTGTGGACTGAGACTAGGGATGAACGCTTTTTCCGTATTCCGTGCCTGTTCCGTCCATGGTCGAAACGCGGTGAAATCATCGCATTGACAGGGCATCTGGCCGAAGACGAACTGCACGGTGGCCTGTCATTTATCGAACGAGCCCTAGGTGTCAATAACGCACGGGAGCTCTATGAACAAGAGACAGGGAAAGTACTGTCACAGTCAGAGCTAGCACGCCTTCTCAAGTCCGATGGCTACCCTGTCCCCCAGCCTCATATCAGTCGCATGCAAGAGGCCATTCAATACCTGCTTCCGGCTATCCCTACTGTTCTTTATGCGGGGCTGGGAAGACATCAAGTAGAGCAGTTGACCGGCTTACGACGCGCGGCTGAGCGGGCCTGGGCTGTTCACGGCACCAACACGCACCGTAACATCGACTTCACCACCTTGTTCCAGGATGTATTGGTGATGTTCGACAGTACACCCGGCAATTTCAGTGTCCAGCGCGTACAAGATGAGTTGATCGGACAAATGGCCGATCTACTGGATATGGAATACGACACGCTGGCATTCAAAATCACCGACGCCGATCGGCGTTGGCAGCTACTCAGCAATGAAGCACCATCGACTGAACCACGGGGATCTATTCTGCAAGAGAAGATGCCATTACCCGTAACGCCGCCCGAGGTCACATCGGAATCCACAAACGCCAGGAACATACTGCCATCGACGGCCAGCAAGGAATCTACACAACCGACATCGTCCCCGACTGAACCTGCCGTCCACACCTCACAGGACAAATCTGCGACAGGAAACAACGAGCATGCCGCACTGATACAACAGCGTGTTGTCTCTCCTGCCAGCACAACTGAACGGCTGCAGTCGATTCAGCGTTTAGTCGCTGATCATACTGGAGAGACCTTGCCGGACTTCAAGTGCAATGTCTTGCAATCCATCCCTATCCAGGTCGATAGCCTGTATCCGATCACCGATATCTGGCACATTGATACATCACTGGATGAGCCTTCTCGACTACGCACCCACATTGCGCAGTTTGCAACAGAAATTGCCCACGAAGTCGGTGCGCAGGATCTTATCGAGCCATACGAAAACGGCATCGGATTCAGTTGCAAGTACGCCAATGGCTGTGTCAATACAAATACGTCAGCATCCATGGTGCTGGTGCTGCTGCACGCCCTCAGCACCCCTTATCTGCCAGCCACATATCCGCCTTCAGATACTGAGTCTTCGATCCAACTCGGACTACTCGGGTATTTGTTGCAGGGGATACTGGACGCGAGCAATGACGTAAACAATGCGCCGCAGCGGCTCAATGACAGCGCACTGGTGAAGCTGTTCCGATTGCTACGGCTAACCCGCAGACTGATCGACATTGAGAACGGCACACAGGATGACAGCGATGTCATCCCCAGATCATGAGGAGTACCGCCATGACCGGTCCGCACCCTCTAAATCAAGCTGTCATCGCGCAAGCACTACATGATCTGCGCAATGGCCAATTGCGCAGAGCCAAGTCCATGGGATTCGATGACACCGACCTTGATGCACTGAAACATCCTGCTATGGCAAGCGTGCTGGCCAACGCCAACGTGCCCTGGTGCTCCGTAGTAGTCAATCGAGATGTGCTACGTCGGCTACTGCATCAGGTCGATGGTGTAACCGAAGAGGTAGTCAAAATCGACCGACTCCTGCGCCTGAGAGCCAGCACCGAGCTTATCAGCAAGTTCTTCGGACTCACCCATCAGGAAATAGCGTTGCGCCGCAGTGTTATCGGATTGCCAAAAAGGAAAGGCCGCCATCCGGTTTTGACCGAAGAACAAGATACCAATCTGTGGTACAGATGGTCTGTTGCGGTTAAATCGCAGAAAGTGGCACTCAATGACGATATGGATATGCTGGGTATTGCAGCGGATCTCGCAGAGGCTACCGAGCTGCCTCTGTCCGTTATCTGGAGCGCCATATGCGGGTGGATTGACGAAGGACAGGCCTGATGGCAGGAGGCCAGCCACGCATAAACCGCCCCATCCGGCTGAATGAACTGTTCGACCAGGCTTTCTCTCATCTGCAACCGCAATCTGCGAAGCCAGTTAAATACACCTCATCACCTGCAGCAACGGATGGTTTCCTCTTCAGTGGCAATCACCACGACAGTGTGCCACGGGCATTACTGATGGATAGACGGCTGACCCCGCTTGAACGCAACGGCTGGCAAGTTTTCCGGCTGATGCTCGCAGAAAATGGTATCACCGCAATGCCAACGTACGATCAGCTCGCTCCCTGGCTATCGTCCATACCTGGTGCTGCCCGAGCGTCTCACGAAACGGTCGCACGTACCCTGACGATGCTGCGCCTGACCCGATGGATCAGCCTAGTCAGGCGCAGGCGTGATCCGCGCACAGGGCGTATTCTGGGCAACCTCTATGTTCTTCACGATGAACCACTCACCCCCTATGAGGCAATCCAGCTTGACGCCAACTACCTGGCGCTGGTCAGCCAGTCTCTGGTTCATGCCAGCAAGTCTGTCCAGCGTGTCAGCGTGTATACGCTACAGGAGATGTCCCAGGACTCGATGCTCAGCGGCCAGGTACTGCCAACCCGATTGCAGGTGCTGACACAGCGTCTGGCCGCACAGGGCTGGCGCATGGATTCACGTTACCCACAGGATATGAACGATCATAATTCCGAAGAAGGGACAACGCCCCCTCTTCGGAATCATGGCGACCTGACTTCGGATTCCAAACCAGGCCTAAGCACCAGCAAAATCAGCACACTTCGGAATCCGAAGAACATAAGTACAGTACATATAAAAGAAAATAATAAAAAAATACTTACAGTACCGCGTGCGCAAGAACTTGGGATGCTGCATTTCCCTGAGCGCTTTATGGCACTCAAGGCTGAGCAGCAATCCGGTGCGCTGACCGCATTACAGTCGGTTGAAGCCAATCTGCACCAATCCATTCTTGACGAATGGGATGCTCGCTGCACGACAACCACCATTCGCAACCCCGCAGGCTATCTGTTCGGCATCATCCAGAAAGCCCTACGCGGTAACTTCCGAGCCTGGGCAGGGCAGAAGGACAACACACAAACAACGCCTACCACCAAATCACGTGAAGCCCCCGCCCCATCGCAGCCGTCTGCGGCGAACAGAGATGTCGCACTGGCACATCTGGCACGGATGCGCAAATTGCTGGAGTCCCCCTGAATCGACCTATCCATCACCATCCATAGTCGTCTATACCCTGGGTATAGCTGCATATACCTCCTTCCAGAACAGGGCATCCGGTACTTTGCAAAACAGGCTGACCAGCAGTGCGGTTTCATGACTGACGGCCTTCCCGTTGCAGCCGAAGCTGACGACTCGGTTCACTACAGAGAATCATCACCATGGCCAACGAAAAAAATACCACTGAATCCTTGCAATTGAACCTGGGGTCATTGCGCAGTGCGATGTCACTGACCCTGCATACTCACCACGCGTCGCGTATCTGGCGCGGACGCGCAGCCTCAGAAGGCAAACCAGGCATCGTCGGCTTGAACGGGTTTGTCGCCATCATGAACAAACTCAAGCGTGGTGCCGAACAGGACGATCCCTACTCTGACTGGTGGATGTTGCGCATCGAAGACAAGCTGGCGCTCACCAAAGAACAGATCCAAAGCTTGCGCCAACAAGTGGATCAGGCATTGGCAGACGTACCGTCCGCGCTAAGCCTTGGCGAAAACATGAATGTACAACCCGTCAAACTGCCTCTATTCGTATCCTCGCAACTGGGCTTTGTGGCAGTCTATTTACTGGCCGACTACGACGATCTTGCCCGCCGCCTGATTCTGGCCCACCACACCGCCTTGATCGATCGATCAACTCTCGAACGCTGGCTTAACGACGGAGCCCATGCCCTGCGCAGTCTCTTCAGTCTGGCACAGCAATACCGCTACTCCGGCACCCAGCGCGACGACTTCGCCGCCAACAATGCCGCAGCCCGTACCGCAGTGGAGAAGTTCGGAGAACTGCCGCAGGATGTGCTCGAAGGCACGTATCGTTCACGCTTCGCACCACCCTTGAACCGGCGTGGACAACCGAACACGGCTTATGCAGGCACCACGAATAAAGCACCATCACACGAGGACAATCCCGCTGATATCCCTGCTGACGCCGGTGAAGACCCAACCGCCTATGCACAAGATAGTGATGGTGACCATGCATGAGTGTATTGACGCGTTTCGCTATGCTGGAACAGAGCGCCTTCCGACTGTTGGAACATGCAGGCTACCTAAAAGGCCTTTTAAAACCTTTTAAAGGTAAAGGGGCCCTCGAAGGCTGGGCCAGTCAATGCGAGGCACTGCGCGACGATCTGATTATGCTGGCACAGCGGCAGGTTCTGGCACAGGCACGCAGCCACCCCTTCAACCTGCTACCGACACAACTGGCCCAACAAACCACTGGTGCAGGTACCACTTTTCTGCGCTGGCGCAACCTCGACCGCACCAGAATGGGCGTGGCCCTGTGGCAAGATATGATAGTCAACCCGGCCACGCCACCCGGACTTATCAACGATTTACATGCGATTGAAGTCCAGCGTGCCGTACTGAACATGCAGATTAGCCTGTTGCACACACTTGCACGCCAGGCTAGGGACTGCGCTAGCAAACTGACCCATGCCGACGATATTTATCTGTGCCGGACAGGCTATCAGGCAGATCTAAGCCAGTCCCATCCTGGGGGAGAGTGCCCGAAATATCAGGCATCGGCAAAACGTCGCTGACGGTTTCCGCCTGCATTGTCTTTCCAATGCGGGTAATTCACATCAACCAGGAGTCATAGACATGAGTACACATTTCAGCGGCGAGGGAAATGTCGGCTCTGCGCCAGAATTCCACGAGTACCCCAACGGCAACGAAGAACCACGTCGGGTGTTGCGCCTGAACACCTACTTCGACAATTCCGTCCCCGGCAAGAGCGGAGCCTTTGAAAATCGCGGTGGCTTCTGGCGACCGGTTGACCGGTTGACTGGCGGCATCGTGACGCGGAGCAATTCGCCGAACTGTTCCAGAAAGGCATGCGGGTCGCGGTCAGCGGGCGTGTAGAGCGCGACGACTGGACCGATGAGCACAACAATCCGCATACGACTTATCGAGTCAATGCACGTAGCGTTGGTATTCTCCCTTACCGGATCGAGGCTATCACTCTGAGCCCCAAGTCAGGGTCAGCAGATAAGATGCCACTGGCCTAATGACGCCTAACTCTTCAGGGCGATCCCAAACAGTGGTCGTCCCCTATTCCACCGACGTCCATTACGTTTCGCGCGCTCCAGCACAAGAAGTTGTTACAAAATAGACTTACCCGCCGCTAGCTCTGCGTTGCAATTACCGGCACATCATCCACCACTTGTGCCCGCCAGATCACATACAGTTCGTTGACTAGGTTTACCCCCTCTTCATAGGCGTAGAAGCTCGTGGTTATCTGACGCGGCTCATTTCGCCAATCTCCTCCAGCATCTTCAGTGTCGTAGCGATACACCCTATGAGAACAGCCGATATAACGCGCCTTGATGTCATCCTCGATATCCTTGCGATTTGACATCAGGTGCATGCCGGTAGGAGACGGAAACGCAACCGCGACACATCCAGAATCCTGAGCGATGCGTATGGCTGCATCAAAGTAGCCGTCCACAATCGATGACACACTGTAGGCAGCAAACACATCCCCGATCGGATTAATGGCACGGATCACCAATGTAAATCCCGCTTTATCAAGGCTCGCTATCCGTTCAAAATACAACAATGCCATTCCGGCAATGCGCTTACCGCCTGGTACAAACACAAGCATGTGTACATGTCGGGATTCCTCCCACATCCGCGTATTGTTCCCGGTACAAATACCGGCTGCCATCTTGGCAAAGAACGCAGCGGGTGATTTAGAAACGCGGGCAACCATCTGACTACCCATCTGACTCTCTCCCTCATGAACCACTCGCCTGCGCTGCAACTCACTCCAGCGTCCAAATTTTTTTAAAACCAGTGCTCTAGTTCGAGCTATCGCCTTTAACAGACGTTGTTCAGGAGCACCTTCGTCTATCTGCCAGCGAGCATCAAGACGCGAGCCCAACACCGCCACCGCGCTACTGCTCAACCCAGCAACGAAAGGTGCACTTTGGACATTCAGAGCATCACCGATATCCACATCAAACAGCGAACGAAGCGAATCCAATAACAGAACGATCTCCGAACCCGCCTGCGCCATTGTCTTTAGCCTTTCTTCTCCTTCTTTAAGCCACACAGCAACGTTGGCATCGGCATGACAGATGGCCAGCAATACGCCAAGATGTGGTGCTAACGACCAGACATCGGCAGCACTATCTCCCAAACGCTTTGGACTCAAATGTCGGCAAGCCTCATGCTCATCTTGTGCAATGCAAGACGAGAAGCGAGCAGCAAATGCCAATGCTCTAGCAAGTGCCTCAAGCCCTCGCGAATCGACATCACCTTCTACCTGTAACTCAGTGCGCATCCACGTCATTGGATAGTTTGCTTCCAGCAAGCTAGAAGGCACGTCCGCCTCCCGCGACTGCAGACATGGCCAAAGCTGGCGAATGGTAGAAACACTAGTGCGATAAACCAGGGCGACAAGCTCGGCTTGTTGCTGGCTTAATGTCACCGTCGAAGGCCCACGCCCAGCAAGCAGATCATTCAGCAGTGACCGCAAGCTATCAACCTCTCCCTCAAGCTGAACAAGTGGTGCTTCAAGGTATGGCATCAAGCTATCCAGAAGCACACCATCGGTCAGCCCCAGTATGCGCTTTATACAAGGAGCAAAATGATCTACCAACTCATGGCGAAGGTCACTGCTGCATTGCAGGTAACTCGTCTTCTGCTCATCTTCGGCCTGATAGGGATAACAGCCGATCTTCTGCTCAATAAAGTGCCTTAGCAACAGTTCCACACAAGCGCTATTACCCACAATCAGAGTGAAGTCACGGCGGGTAAAGGCATCATCCAACAACACACGCTTGATAGCGTCGAACCCTGCGCCAAGGCGTACCTCCTTGATACCGGGTGCATCGTTGTAGAACCACTTCAGTAGCACGGGTAGCCCGACAAGTCCGCGATCTTCACGTAGATAGGCCAGTAGCGTAGTGCCGAGGGAGGCTACCTTGGTCACTTGGCGCAAGTGCGCAAACGTCTGTAATTCCCCAGACTGCTGCATGTATTCGAAGGCGTCCACATACCCGCCAGAGGCTGCTCTTTGCAGCCATTTGGCCACTGCTGACGGTGTCTGTCCTGCACCCGGCAAGGCCGCAATAGCCAGCCAACGCGACAGCGCTTCTGCTCCAAGCTGCCGGTAACTACCCTGAAAGGCCAGTGCGGCAGCGGCAGTTGAAAAACCATATTCCTGCAGCACCTGCAAGTAAGCCGACAAATCCCGCTCCAGCAGCAGGTAGTCCTCAGCGCTAGCCAATTGCTCAACGGTGAAAAACCAAGGTGCCGATAGCAACACGTTGAGTCTGGCAGTGACCGGAGTGAGATCAGCAATATTACCCGTTGCCAGTATCAATTTTTGGCAAGCTACCAGCCCATCAATATCAGCCCCTGCAGTCAGCAAGGATTGGGCGAAGCCAGTACTGCAAACCTGGTCGGAAAACAGTAAACGCTCAAAGCGTACCAGATCGACTGCACGGCGGATCTTGAGAGCCTGCAGCAGAAAGCGCCACCGCTGTGGCTGGGTAAACATTACCAGCTCTGGAATGCGATCGAAGAGCACTCTGAGGGCATCGCTATCGCAGCCCAGTTGTTTGAGGTTCTCCGTCAGCCACTCAAGCTTACGCTGCGATAAATCGACATAAACCTGACGGACAATCTGCTCCACCGGAACACCCGCGTCTCGCAGCAGTATCACAAGTTGCTGGAAGCGCGCCTGCTCCTGCAGTGATGGAGGATCATACCGCGCCAACCAACTCGGGCGCTCAGAAAGCCAGAACAGATCTTCAACCTGTTGGATGATCCTTTGTTGTATCAGGATCAAAATTCGTTCGCCGTTGGCCTTCTGTCCAGGCAGTGCCGCATGAAATTTATCCATCTGCACTTTTTGCTGAATGCCTAGACAGCAATACGACCGCATCCAGTGAATATCCAGCTCCCGCATGCTACGAAATGCCTCAAAACTCTTAGGCAGTTCCAGTTTGGACATGACGAAATCAAATGATCGGCTGTAGTAACGGCTACTTGCGAGTGTCCGCTTCACCTGTACTGAATAGATCAGGCTTCTTCCACCAAACGAGCCAGAATAATGCAAGAATTTTCTAGCCCGATTCAGTACAACCGACAATGGCAGAAAGAGCAGCAGATACTGCCTGATAATGTCCATTCTTGAAGGGCTCAGCGGTACATGACCTGGAATGCGCAATGCTCGGCGCAGATGTGGCTCAACAGCCACATCCTCTGCCAGCATCGATTCACCATTAAACGCCAGATGTTCCTGGTAAGCTGCGATTGCTTGCCTTAACTCTCGAAGCGGATGCGTTGTATGGCGGACATAAATCTGTCGTTTCTCTTCTGCCGCCAACCTGGACATAATGCGGCCTCGGAACTCCCGATAATTATCAAGAGGACTCAAAACTGAATTATTCAAACCTTCCCCACAGCGTTGCGTAATAAATCCAGCATACCGAAGTACGCCACCATAATACCGATATTGCCACGCCTATGCGTTGCCCCATAATCCGTATTCTTTATAACTTTATATTCTTGATACAGAAATACTCGCAGGCATGATTCACACGTCGAGAAAACTCCATGCGACTATTTCTGTGCGAGAAGCCCTCTCAGGGCAAAGATATCGGACGTGTACTGGGGGCCACCCAAAGAGGCAATGGTTGCCTGACAGGTTCAGGTATCACCGTAACCTGGTGCATTGGTCATCTCGTTGAGGCAGCCCCACCTGAAATCTATGGAGAGCAGTACAAGCGCTGGTCTATCGAGCAGTTGCCCATTATCCCTGAACGTTGGCGTGTCGAAATCAAATCAAAGACCGCCTCGCAATTCAACGTCGTCAAAGATCTTCTGAGCAAGGCAACCGAACTGGTCATCGCGACAGATGCTGACCGGGAGGGCGAGTTGATCGCACGCGAGATCATCGAGCTGTGCGGTTATCGCGGCCCCATCCAGCGGCTCTGGTTATCGGCACTCAATGACGCTTCGATCCGCAAAGCACTGGCAGCGCTCAGACCATCAGGCGAAACTCTGCCGATGTACTTCTCGGCCCTGGCACGCTCTCGAGCAGACTGGCTGATAGGCATGAACCTCAGTCGCCTGTTCACTGTCATGGGTCGGCAGGCCGGTTACGACGGCGTACTCTCCGTTGGCCGGGTACAAACCCCAACACTGAAACTGGTTGTCGATCGCGACCGCGAGATCGCACGCTTTGTCTCAGTGCCATTCTGGGCAGTCGAGACCGCGCTATCAAGCGCAGGTCAATCTTTCACTGCAGTCTGGCTTGCACCAGATACAGCAACAGATGATGCTGGCCGTTGTCTGCAGGAGCCCATAGCGCGACAGGCGGCCGAACGCATGCGTATTGCTGGCAGCGCACAAGTCATGTCTGTCGAGACTGAACGCCTGCGTGAAGGCCCACCGTTACCCTTCGATTTGGGCACACTGCAGGAAATCTGTTCCAAGCAACTGGGCCTGGATGTGCAGGAAACCCTGGAAATCGCCCAGGCACTGTACGAGACTCACAAAGCCACGACGTACCCGCGCTCAGACTCCGGCTACCTGCCTGAAAGCATGTTCGCCGAGGTGCCGGTGGTACTCGACAGTCTTCTCAAGACCGATCCTGAACTACGACCGATCGTTGACCAGCTAGACCGCAATCAGCGATCACGAGCCTGGAACGACAATAAAGTCACGGCGCACCACGGCATCATCCCCACACTCGAACCCGCAAATCTCACGGCGATGAGCGACAAAGAGCAGGCAGTCTATAAACTGATCCGTGCCCACTATCTGGCGCAGTTTCTGCCGCAGCATGAATTCGACCGTACCACCGCGCGCCTGTCATGCACCGGCGAAACACTGCAAGCGGTCGGCAAGCAGATCGTCGTCATCGGGTGGCGACAGGTGCTCACTGAACCCAGGCCAGATGAGGATGGCGAGACCACACTACGCAGCCAGGTTCTGCCAGCGCTGCATGAAGGATTGTCCTGCCAGATAACTGGCATCGACTGTAAAGCACTCAAGACATCGCCGCCACGTCCTTATACCCAGGGCGAACTGGTCAAGGCGATGAAGGGTGTAGCCAAACTGGTCTCAGATCCGCGCCTCAAACAAAAGCTGAAGGACACCACGGGTATCGGCACTGAGGCGACTCGAGCCAATATCATCAAAGGGTTACTTGACCGTGGCTACCTGCTGAAGAAAAGCCGTTCAGTACGCGCCTCCGATGCGGCATTCACTCTCATCGACGCCGTTCCCGGTGCCATTGCCGACCCAGGCATGACTGCCATCTGGGAACAGGCGCTGGACATGATCGAAGCCGGTCAGCTCACACTCGATGTCTTCATCGACAAGCAGTCAGCCTGGATCACGCAGTTGGTGCAGCAGTATCGAGGGGCATCTCTGTCTATCAAGGTGCCACAGGGACCCGCATGCCCCGAATGCGGCACCGCTATGCGTCAACGCACCGGCAAGAGCGGGCCATTCTGGTCTTGTCCTCGTTACCCCGACTGCAAAGGCTCTCAGCCTATCGACAGTGGCAAACACAAACGCGCCATGCCGCGCAAGCGCAGCCGCAGCTCCCAGGCCCCCTGAGTCGCCCTGGACCCGAAGAGCCATGTCACGTATTCTGTGATGACATGGCCTCATTCCCGCGCCCGTGCGGGAATCCCGGCGTGCCAGTCTTCTACTAAACCGTGCGCACCTCGCCATGCTCCGGCAGCGAGGCAAGAAGGCAACTCATCCATGGACGCACCAGACGCGTTCCCCCTTCTCCAGTTCTTCCGCCCTCCATGAAGGGTTTCCTGATGCTTTGCTTGAGAGGCCAGACATCAGGAAACCCTTCGGGATGACGGTATTCATTGCCGCGCCCAACGGCGAAAAACTGGGCTCCCTTTGTGTGTGGATACATGCCAGAGGATTCCGGCCACAACCACGATAACGGCCGGGTGCGATTGCTGCGACAGCGAACGGTTTTGACGACGACTGCATCCTGAAACAGCCCACAGGTGGTTTCTTCCTACCGAGTCGGAGGCCAGCAGGTCCCCGACACTTTTTCTCCTGATTTACGACATATCCGGTTGGGCCTGTAGCCTTGACCCCAACAAACAGGATACCCCATGAACACAAAACCCACACCACATGCGCTGCAACCGGCCACCTAATGCCGCTTCTATAGAACAGAGTTGCTTGCCCCACTCGCCCTCCCTGCGAAGGGATTTATTTACCGCAATCAGCACCAATATGGGCGCAACCTGATGCGTTTTGTTCCACGCACGCGAACCATCATCGCACCATGCTGAACATATGTTCGCTGGCGTAGCCGGCAGCATCCCAGGCGGTCCAGGCCATCAAGACCGCGACACGCTGATAGCGTGTTGGCTTTCGCCATCACCAAGACGCTTAGCGTCCATTTATTCCACCCACAGGGCTCTCCTCCCTTGTGGCTGGGGAGCTCCTTTTTTTGGAGACTTTCCCATGGATCATCAAAGCATTCGCAATCAGATGCAATCATTGGTGCGTGACCACGTTCCTTCCAATGCCCGCAGCTTCAAGTTCAACATTTTTGACGGCCAACCCAAGGTTTCAACACTCGGTTTTCATATTGATCCGAAGCCTTTCGAGGGAAAGGTTATCGCAAGAACGGAGGACGTCATTGTCGTCAAGACTGGCAGAATCGAGTTCGCCGTGCTTGACCGGACTCTCGTGACCGAAGATCCGGACGAAGGTGCCTTAGTGCAAGTCGAACCCTACGCCCGACACCGCTTCGACGGCCTTCGCGCAGACACCCCCGAAGAGCACACCGAATACACCTCTGATGGCAAGCCCTACAAGTTCCAGACGTATATTCTCGGCTCTGCACCCGCCAGGCTTCCGATCCCACAACCTAGCTGCCCCGAGTTACAGGAACTGATCAGGCAACTGGAGGAGCTACCGGCACCCGATGGCTTCCGCCGCATTACACACCTGTTGGTTGATGCCGGTGCGCGTGATTTCACCTGGGTCGATCCACTCCCTAAGGACATCATCGCTACGCCACCGGCTATCAGTTTCAACACCAGCACGGCAAAATTCGATGGCCGCGTCACTATGCAATACGAACGCGTCGACGATCTCTATGCCGTAGTGCTGAGCCACGATGGAGAGTTGGTCGAGCGGGTTGACGGCGTGTTCTTCGATAACCTCGGGGACGTACTGCTCAGCCTGATCGACGATGGCAGTTGGCATCGCATACGTGTGCGCACCATTCAAAAGCCGCTACGACGTAAGTCATAACGCTACAGAGACAACTCGTCTACACGCCGGGACTAAATCGCGCGTCCCCCGTCCCCGGACAACGGTTCTTCACCGCATTGTCCGACATACCCTTATCTCAGGAGTACCTATGACTTTACGTTTCAAAGGAGCCGAGCTGCGGCCCGTCATCGCCGAAGCGGTTACCAATCAGTGCCGCATAATCTTGGTCAAGGATTATGGTGTTTACTGGCTCGCCGAGCATGGTGAGTTCCATCCCGATGGGCGTCAAAAGCTGATCGCCTACGCGATTGGCTGCAACCCTGACGTTGCTCCCTTTGACGACTGGTGGGAGCGCTCACGCGCTGAGTTTGGTGGCGACGATTTTGGCGAATTTTTCGAACCTGGCGACAGTGTATTTACCAGAATCTTGGATGGAGCAGGCGATCTCGAAGTGTCTGCTACCGCCACACAGATTTTCCTGCAAGTTGTTGCAGCAAACCTCGGTAGCAACTGATTTTCGTCCTTCGTAGCCTCCTGATGGGGGCTACAGAAAGTCGTTAAGTACGCATTTGTCCCACAACGGCCATTTCCTGAGTAATGACATATCGAAAATAGGGAACGGCTACAGTTCGTATTTCTTGTCGCGCCTGCATTAAGGCATAGGCAGTCTCTCAGCATGTTTTGCTGACGTTGTCAGCGACATGCCACGCAACCACGGTCTCCAAGGTTGCGGTGCGGCAGAAACCGCATGACCGAGCCAGTTCGCACAGCATCCTCGAGCGGACGACCACCGGCTTCTGCCAGTAGTGGATGCATCCGCCTTATCAACCCATCGCGGGGTTACACACCCCCGCAATCGGGCCTGGTGTGTCTCCGCTTCATTTTTCAATGGAGATTTCATCATGGTTCATTCTACTTCAGGCGAAAAAACCTATTTTGACCTGCACACCGAAGGTTACGGTCGCCTGCAGCGTGTGCGGGAAGTTCCCGTACGAGGCGGCCGACGTGCTCAACCCTTCCTAGCTTGCACCATCGCAGCGTTGGTCGGTTCTGCCATAGAGCCGGTCATCCGCTATTTTGATGTCAAAGTCTCTGGTGCCGAGGCTAAAAAATTGGTCGAAAAATACATCGGCATGGATGATCCAAAGCAGCGCCCGATGGTCAAGTTCCGGCTGGGAGACCTGTGGTGTGATGCATTCATCCGCCCCAGCGGTGAGCGCAAGGGTGAATCCGCAGCCAGCCTAAAAGGTAGACTGCTGAAGGCTGAGTTGATTGGCCCAGCCACACTAGTGGCAATCGAACAGTACGAATTGATCACCCGAGGCATTGGTTATCTCAATCGCCCCAAAGACGTCACACCCAAGGAGAGTGACCCTTTCCTCGCATGCACCCTCGGTGCGCTGGCTGGGCCGGTTGAGGAACCGGAATACCGGTACATCAACACTATCGTGACCGCTCCGGAGGCTCAGCATCTGGTACGCCGTTGTGTGCAGGCTGTCGACGCTGATCGCAAGGTACTGGTGGCCTTTCGTCTCAACGACATGAAAGCTGATCCGTACCTTCGCACAAAAGGTGAGCATGCTGGCGAACCGGCTGCGAGTCTGGAGTCCAAGTTGATCCATATTGGCCTGATCAAGATCGATGGTCAACGGGTCTATCCAACGGTCAACCAGGCCCCCTCAGCGTTAAAACGCCCTGACAACAGCGCAACTATGCCGTCTACGATACCTGGTACGTCCGAGCCTGAAGCGCAATCCTCGGCAGAAGAGTCGGCTCTTGCAACCTCACTCTAAGCCGTTCGGCAAGATCTCACATTGGGGTCTTGTCTCTTTTCCCAGATTTATCGGCAGTACAACGCATCTCAGGAGATTCACCATGGCTACAGCAGCCGTTCAATCCGCTCCCCCCATCATCGTTCGCGGCCAACTCGCAATCCGCACAATATCCGGTCGTAACGGCCGGTTCACAGTCGGTCGTCTCACCACCCACCTTGGGCTGTTCCATGTCAAAGATCCCGAACTGGAGCAGTATCCCGAAGGGAAGTATGAGGGTGAATTTGCGATTCGATATATTTATCCGAAAGCCTATCCTGTCGGCGACGGCATGCGATTCGAGATCCGTGCCAACCTGGATGGCATGACCTTGTCTGGTATCGACAAACTCAGCAAAGCAGAGGCTCACGCCTTCGCCACGCAGGATGTCGATCCGCTTGATGAGGAATCGGGTACACAACCCGTTCCCACGCCAACCGCAATGCCCAAATCCAAGGCCAGGCCGGCCCCTGTGCAAGCCTCCAAGGACCCACTGGTCGACACCACGCCATTCGGCGTCTATACGCCTTCCACTATTGTGGCTGCTTCGGGCAATCCCGATAGTGACGACACCGTATTGTTCGGCATCCTCTGGCCGCTGGGTGAGTCGGTAAAGCTGGACTCGACCATTGACCGCCGCACCTTGCGCCTGCAGATCGGGCGGCTGAACCAGTTGGGCTATGCGTTCGACGCCACGGCCCAGCAGTGGAACCACCAGTCTGAATCTCTGGCGACCTGATTCATCCTGTCACTACTGTCGCATTTTTCCCCACCCACCGGAGCACCGCCTCTTTGGGGGAGGACTCCGATTTCTTTCTGGAGCACACCATCATGTTCACAAACGATACAACCTCTTTCTCGCACGTTGACGGAAATGCCCGCGTCGTACTGGATGAGCAAGCCTGGCAGGTTGCCTGTAAGACAGCAGCCACAGAGGCCAGCAGGTACTGCGGGCTGGCTTACGACCATTACATTGTTCTCCTGAGCTCATCGATTGACCAGCATGTTGATCAACTACCTGAGCACCTACGCGCACAGGCGCTGTCAATAGCACGGAAATGGGATTATGCGACGCCCGCTGAAAGGCAGGAGACCCAGGACTGGAATGCTGAAAACGGCTATTGCAAACACGGCCTTGATCCGAATTGCTGTCCGGCTGGTTGCGGTGAGTATTGAACGCCAACAGCAGTTCCTCCACACCAGTTGAAAGAGGAACGGTTCACACGCCTTCATCCCCTTGGGGCAACATTGCCCTACAGGCAGCGTTGCCCCTCAATGTTATTGAGGACACCACCATGCCCGAATCTTCATTACCGCAACCGTTGTTCCGTATCGACGAATGCACTGATCTGATGGTCGATGCCTGCGTCTGCCGCGAGAATGGCGATCTGGTCTTTGTCTCAATCTGGGCGCGGGATACTGCCGTCCAGCAATTTATCGCCCGTCTCACACTGGGTCGCGATGAGGATGGATTGAACCAGTTTCACCTCATCACAGAACACGGCGGCTCCGTGCCTGTGTTCATCCCCTCGGTCGAGCGCCTTGAAAAACGCCTGACCCGCAACTATCGCCGCACGCTGTTTGGATCGCTCACCAATCTGTGGCTGTTCGACCAACGCTGCATCTGCCCTGACAAGAGCACAGCCAGCGCACTGGCGCTACTACCGCGATCTGCCGCTGAACCCACTGTTCGCTTGTGGCAACTCGTCAAAGACACATGTCCGCTGCCACTGCTCGACCACTGGCAAATGCCAGTGCTGGAGTTGCTGCGCAGCCGCGACATGCTCCATGAGCTACCGGTCGCCCTCGGGCCGCTGCGGGGCTTTCGCCTTGGACTGGACGTGCCAGTACTCACCGACGCGCTGGGCGGGCTTATTCGTAACGGCGCTCTCACGGCCTATCCCTATCCGTCACAGATCTGCACATCGCAAGCGGTGGTCTGACTACTCCACAGCAGGCGCACCTTACCAGGCACCTGCACTTTCTTTCATCACCGCCAGACAGGAGATTCCTATGGCACTCATGTTTCCCCGGCTCGCCAGAAATTTTGCCAAAAATGGCTATTACCCTACCGATGAGTCCACGCTTGAACGGACACTCTCCGCACTGGCACCCAGCAATGAGCCCATGTGCATTATTGATCCTTGTGCCGGCGAAGGCGTTGCGATTGCTGAAGCCGCCCATGCCCTCGGGCTTGATCACACCCGGTCGTACGCTGTCGAATACGATCAGGAGCGCGCCAGTCATGCACGGTTGTTGGTCGAACACTGCATCCATGCTGATTTGATGGACACCATCATTTCGCGTCAGGCATTCGGCTTGCTTTGGCTCAACCCACCGTACGGCGACTTATCCAGAGATGCCAACGGCAACATCGGCTACGACGGTAAAGGCCGGCCCCGGCTGGAAAAACTGTTCTACCAGCGGACACTGCCCTTACTGCAGTCCCACGGCATTCTCATTTTCATCATTCCGTACTATGTGCTCGACCAGGAAATGGTGGGCTGGCTCATATGCCACTTCGCCGACCTGCGTGTCTTCCGTGCTGTAGATACACAGTTCAAACAAGTGGTGCTGTTCGGTCGTCGCGCTCGCCAGCGCGATCTGGCGAATGAAGATGTGAAGTCCAACCGAACCCAACTGTTGCAAATCGGGCAGGGAGAGCAGGAAGCAGAGGAATTGCCGTCTGAGTGGACGTCTTTTCCATATCTCGTTCCAAGCGCCCAGGCTGAGCCCGAGCATTTTTATCGCATCAGCATGGAGCCGATGCAGTTCGCCGAAGAGGTACAACGCCTGCGAGGTTTGTGGTCAGCGTTCGAGACTCACCTCGGTGCCGCGCAGCAGTCGCTGCGTGCGCCTGCTCGTGCGTTATCTGAATGGCACCTGGCATTAGCCCTGGCGGCGGGTGCTATCTCCGGTGTCGTGCAGTCCCCAAGCGGTCGCACGCTTGCAGTCAAGGGTGACACCTACAAGCAGAAAGCGACGAGCACCGAGTATTGCGAACGCGATGACGGCTCCATCGCCGAAACGCGAATCCTCACCGATAAGTTCGTGCCCGTCATCAGAGCATGGGACCTGTCTCCTGACTCAGCCACGCTGGGACAGATCCTTACCATCCATTAATCCCCGCAGGGGGAAGCAGCATCACCCACACACCGCTGGCCACTGAACCCGAGTTCAACGCCAGTCCGTTTCTCTTACCCATCGGGGCATACATCGCCCCTGGGCGGTGCATGCCCCATTTTTTGGAGCATCACCATGAGCATACAAATCGAAGCGGCCCCTGCAGTAACGCAATCACCCGAGACTGGAGATCTGTTCGCCCCTGCGAACGATGAACTCTCCATCAGCATGCAGGATTTTGTCAGCGAGTTCGGGGATGAATTGCTCGACTCTCTCAACCGGGCCAATCCACCGGTCTACAACGGTGTGCCGCGTGCAAACCGCCAACGCATTCTCGCCAACCTCAAGCGACAGTTGTTCCCCGCCCAGGCCGAGGTCGTGCATGCAGCGGCCGAGTTGCTCGTCAATCAGGGCGAGCGTGCGGCCATCGTCAATGGTGAGATGGGGACGGGAAAAACCACCGTCGGCATCGCGCTAGCGGCAGTGTTCAATGCGGAAGGCTATCGCCGCACTCTCGTCCTCAGCCCGCCACACCTGGTCTATAAATGGCGCAGGGAAATTCTCGAAACCGTCACGGGGGCCAAAGTCTGGGTGCTCAACGGCCCGGACACACTGCTCAAACTGATCAAGCTGCGCGAGCAACTGAATGTGCCAGCCGATGGACAGGAATTTTTCATCATTGGCCGTGTGCGCATGCGCATGGGATTCCACTGGAAGCCCACGTTCGTTCGCAAGCGCACCCGTCACGGCACAGTTGGGCTTTGTCCACACTGCGGCACCATGATTCGCAATCTTGATGGCGAACCGGTCAGCGCACAGGAACTCGACGCGGAGGAAGTACGTCGCAAGTGTAGTTTTTGCGAGAGTGCCCTCTGGACACTGATGCGACCACGCAGTTTGTCAGGCAGCGATCAATCCGCAGCAGTACTGCGGGCGCTGAAACGTATTCCGACCATAGGTGAAGCCACTGCGGCCAAACTGATGAAGACCTTCGGCGATTCATTCCTGGCATCGATGCTGGGAGATAACTTCCACCAGTTCATCAACCTGATGGACAACCGAGGGGAATTGGTCTTTTCAGACAGGCAGGCTCAGCGCATGGAACGCGCCATGTCGAGTATGGAGTTCGGCTTCGGTGAAGGCGGTTATCAACCCAGCGAATTTGTGAAGCGGTATCTGCCGCAAAGCACGTTCGATTTGCTCATCGCCGACGAAGCGCACGAGTACAAGACAGGCGGTTCAGCGCAGGGTCAGGCCATGGGTGTTATTGCGGCCAAAACCCGCAAAACGCTGCTACTCACCGGCACGCTGATGGGAGGCTACGCTTCCGATTTGTTCTATCTGCTGTTCCGGGCGCTGCCCGGACGTATGATCGAAGACGGCTACCGACCGAGTGCCAGCGGCAGTATGAACGCTGCAGCCATGGCATTCATGCGGGAGCACGGCGTCCTCAAGGATATCTATTCCGAGAGCGATGGTCCGTCCCACAAGACCGCCAAAGGCTCGAAGGTTACCGTCAGGACAGTCAAAGCGCCGGGGTTCGGCCCCAAAGGTGTGCTTCGCTGCGTTCTGCCTTTCACGATTTTCCTCAAGCTCCGGGATATTGGTGGCGTACTGCCCCCGTATGACGAAGAGTTCAGGGAAGTCGAGATGGACGCTGAGCAAAGTGATACCTACAGCAAGCTCGCTGCCAGCCTGACGACTCAGCTCAAGGAAGCCCTGCGAAAGCGGGACACCACCTTGCTGGGCGTGGTGCTCAATGTCCTGCTGGCCTGGTCTGACTGCTGCTTTCGTACTGAAACCGTGCGCCATCCACGTACGCGAGAAGTACTGGCTTTCACCCCGGTCCAGTTCAATGAGCTGCAGGTGATGCCCAAGGAGCGGGAACTGATCGACATCTGCAAACAGGAGAAGGCAGAAGGGCGCAAGATCCTGGCCTATTCCGTCTACACAGGCACGCGAGACACCACCAGCAGGCTGAAAATGTTGCTGGAGCAAGAAGGTTTCCGGGTCGCAGTATTGCGCGCAAGCGTCGATGCCAGCCGCCGTGAAGACTGGATTGCAGAACAACTCGACAGAGGGATTGATGTCCTCATCACCAACCCGGAGCTGGTCAAGACAGGGCTGGATCTTCTGGAGTTCCCCACGATTGTGTTCATGCAATCAGGGTACAACGTGTACACACTGCAGCAGGCCGCGCGACGCTCCTGGCGTATCGGCCAGAAGCAGCGTGTGAAGGTGATCTACCTGGGGTATACGGCCACGTCGCAGATGACCTGCCTGGCTCTGATGGCGAAGAAAATTCTGGTCTCTCAGAGCACGTCGGGAGACGTGCCTGAGTCAGGACTGGATGTGCTTAATCAGGATGGTGACTCCATTGAGGTCGCCCTGGCCCGGCAACTTGTCGCGGCCTGATGTTCCTGTCTGCCGACGTCCCACAAGGACGTCGGCTTTTTCACATGACATGTCGCGCTGTGATGGTGAAAACTGCCCAGAGACAGCGGGATTGTTCGTCATCACAGCCCATTCATTCGCGCACCATCCAAAATAAAGAAGGCACAACACCAGAGGCAAGGGAAGATGTCTGCTTTCAACTGTGAGTTCAACGGGTCGATCCGAGGCATCTGACATATCCAGCTTTAGCCGCCCCTGAACAACATCTTCCTGCTCCTAAAACGATCAGGCCGAGTGCTATAACAACACCGAGTCTCTCCTCACGGAAAGCGAAACACTAAAGAGCCTCCGTGCTTTCCAACCGAGTTTTCGCACTCACAAACTGAGCTTCGGACTTAGGATTTCCGCGACAAGTGATTTTTAGAATAAACCGAGCCTTATAGAAATTATCAACGATATCGGAAATATAGACATCCATATACAAGGTACTAACGCTACGCCTCCCCGGGACCAACGGTGCCATACTAAAACGGCAAGCAATTCCAGTTAAGGCCTTGCTAGGCGCTATAGTTTTTGACGGTAATTCTTTAAATTGCTTTTCTGGGGGGGATGGTGGAATACCAAACGTATTGGTAGCTATGGCATAAAACTTAACGGGCTCGTTGAAAGTATTACGTATCATGAGCGTACCACCGTCCAAGTCAAAATCAAGGGAGATACTTGGCCCAAGAGGAGAAAACGGTTCGACCTTGCTGAAATCTTCACTATGGTCACGCAAGATCCGATAACTGAATATCACCTCGTCATACCATGCTGCCCTGGTCGAATCAGCGATGTACTCGATTCTCAACAAAGCATAAAACCCAAACTTATTCTTGAGAACCACTAACGATCCGTTTCGGGGAGTAATCACTCTCGAAGTGAAATTATGCGCCACCGCATTCTTTACATCTGCGGCTTCCCAACAGTCAGAAGCAAATGCAACTCCCACAACAGTTGAGCCATCGTTGTATATATGTATTGTTTCGTCACTTGCCCTATCCCAACGGGTTTCAAAACTCCAGTTTCCCTGTCCGATCACTTGACGCCCATTACAACTGTCTACACGGCAACGGACCGTACCACTTTCTTCTGGACTCACTGGAGCAGCGGTTATATCCGCTTTCATCGAAGCCACATCCACCCCGATGGCTTGACAAATAAGAACAGCAAGCTCTCCTGGCACATAATTCTCTGCTTCGACATATATCTCCGATGTAGGTATGCCCGGCACTTTTACCTTGTCAAATACGACCTGCAAGACAGAATCCTTATCATGCTCCATGCGAGCACTCAATGCAGCTCGTCTCTCTACTTTGCACCAAGGCTTATTCACATACTCTGAGGAAACAAACATAACTACGACGCGGGACTCTTCTTCATAGGTTTTGTTAAGCACTTCTATTCCGTTTTTACCCCATAACGACGATATTTCATCGAAATCGTAGAAGCAAGAAACACCGAACCCCTTAAGTCCGCGCGCAACCTTCTCTACATATTCTCTCTGCTCCCCAGCAAAGGAAAGTGCAACATCATATTTGAACTTTTTTTCTTCACTCATAATAATTAAAACCTGTAGCGTAAATTAACGGAGCCCATCCAGCTATTTGCCCTAGGCATGACCATATTAATAAATGTAACGCATTTAGAATTTCTTAGCATCTCGAGCTAAGTAAGCGTCCGGCGAACCCGCCCTTGACAGTCAGTTTTGCAGCATCCAGCGATGCGGTAGCAGTTCTTCGATGAGGTTATTGGGCGGCGTCGGCAACCTCGTGAGCACGCCATTCAGATAGGCATAGGGATCAGGTTCATCACCGCAACCGCTCGCCGTCCTGCCCGTAGGGAATCCGCGAGCTGGACTTCCCCCGAAACACCGGCACAACGATTTGACCAAACCGTTACACCCACCAGTTGAATCAGCAACCCAAAGCAGACAGCCGGATTACTAACGTTCCACCGAGAGGCTCGACCTAGCAAGCCGGGTCGAGCCTCTCGGTGGAACGCTGAAGCGCCACCTTCTCGCCGCTTCATAAAAGCCTCGAAGCGGTCTCGGCTTGAATAAATTTTTAGATTGCAGACTACTGCAGCGTGAGCCATTCCAAGTTGTAGGCGTGACAGTAAGCTCGTACGCGAAGATATGACCTAATCTCAGTAGGTATGTCTCCGAGTATCTCTTCTGCTTCATCAGTTAACAGTTGGGCGAGATAGCTGAACCACGTGTCCCTCGATGAGATTTCGTCCGGGTTATCATCTATAGAGCTGTTCACGGCACCCACCAAAAAGTCGAGGTTCTCGCTGAGGGATTCACTGATGCCGTTTCTTTGATTGCTGAGCGCTTCGATCTGCGTATCTATGTGACCAATATCTACTCTCTCGAACTGTGGATTAGCAATACCGAACGTGCCAGCCCTGTCGTAGTACCACCGAGAATGGCCCTGTAGCTTGCTGGCCGAAGGAAATGTACTGTTCTGGACGATTGAGCGCTTTTCAGTGTGGTTATACAGTTCGCCCTGACTCAAGAATGCGGGTGCGGCATAACAGACAAGACCTTTTCCTTTCAAGGCTGAGCTCAACCGATGTAGAGCCGCTTGCTGCTGTTGATTGATATTAAAGAAGCAGCAAGGAGTAGCGAGCCCCCTATCCTTCGCTTTTTTTGGTGTGGGCGATCGTTGGTTGGATCGCTTTGCTTGAATAAATAAATTGAGAGCGAATGGTGGAAGCACTTTTCCTTTCTTTTTCTTTTTCCAAATGTAGCTGAGCCCGATCTCAGCTAGAGGCAGCCCTTCTCGAAATCTCCCTTTGCGATAGCGCCAGAAAAGCTCATGCTCCACTAGCGCCGCGTAGTCGATTCCGATGTGCTCCTCAAAAACTTGCCCCGGCTCCCAAAGCAGGTTGTTACCTCGCAACAATTGGTTGAAGAGAGGCCCGCGGAACTCGCTTTCCTCAAAGTCTGCTGGTGACTCGGCCATCTGCCCTCCTTAATCTAACTAGATCTAGACGACACACAAAAACTGGTAGTCGCTCTTATAAGATTGAATTTAGCCGTAAATATGAGAGTGAACAATCGCAAGCAAAATTTTTAGATCAAATTTCTGAAAACACCAGCATATGTTGAACTAGCCTCACCAATTGATAAAACTACAGCTTCAGGCCTTGGCGTAGCTCAGCGAATTGCAAAGCTGGGATCAGCTTCCCCTCCACTTTGTCTGCGTCAACGACGCCAAAAAGGAAGGCACCCAATCCGCATTCTTTGCTGATCAAACCCACGCCTCAGACGAAGGTAGCAGCTCATCGCTATAGAGAGCTGAACCATGTCACCAACACATTCAATCTGGCGGCTGTTTGTCAGCCACCTGCTGATCATTGCAGCCTTGGGCAGCGGATGTACAACAACCACTGCCCCGCCCCCCTCTCCGCCCATCAAAGCGGTCGCTTCGGTTCCCGACGCTACGCCGGACTTCATTCCGGTTGTACGTTACGGACGCTATACCCTGGTTGAACTGGCTCCCGATGCGGCGCAACGTGATCTGTTGCTGCAGGTGATCGACGTATCAATACCCGAGCATTCCCGCGCTACCGTGGGTGATGGCTTGCGGCACGCCCTCAAGCGAAGTGGCTACCAGCTCTGCGAAACGGCCCAGTCTGTTATTGAACTCTATTCACTGCCACTGCCCGCTGCGCATCTGCACCTCGGCCCGATGACCTTGCGGGAGGCATTGCTTACCTTGGCCGGGCCGTTCTGGGCGCTGTATGTCGATAACCGTACGCGACAAGTGTGCTTCAAACGCACCGATATCGACGCAGGCACTGACACTGCAAATGGCGACACCCAGGTCGCCGAAGCGGTTAAGCCCCTCCCTCCTGCCGGAGGGCAACCATGAACAACACTGCCATCACGTTGAGACACACCTCAACCATGACCATCCGACTTCTGGTCTGGGTGTGGCTGAGTGTTCTGACTGCTTTTGCCGTCCTGAACTATCACGCAACAGCCGATCTGGTCAAACGCGAGCAGGTGGATGCCAGCCTGCAGCAAGTTCAGGTACTGGAGGATCGGCTGACAGAGCTGGCCGACAACATACGGGCTCTTGAAGCACGCCCTCTCCCTGCCAGTGCAACAGCCTTACGAAGCATGCAACAAAGTCTGGAAACGCGTATCGCTCAGATGGAGCAAACGCAGGAAAACTACGCCCCCACACAAATCGTGCAAACGCTTCGTGATGAGCTGGCGCAACTCAAGTCTCAACAGAAAGCAGCCATTCAAAGCGCCCCAACCACCAGCCGCACCACCAATCCTACTGCTACCGCGCCCAGGAAAATGCCATTCCCGTTTCGCATCCTGGGTCTGGAGTTGCGCGCAGGACAACGCATGGTATCGATTGCACCGGCCAGTGGAGAACTCGCACCTGAGCAAATCCAGCTTGTATTACCCGGTGAAACCGTGAGCCAGTGGCGACTGGAAACCATCGATGACGACACCGCAATTTTCAGCCGTGCCGGGCAGACACGACGCCTGGCGATCCCCTGATGGAGAAGACCATGAAACGTCTGATGACGATCCTCCTCACTGCCACACTGGCCACTCTGACAATGTCCGCGATGGCACAGCCCTCCACCACGATGCAATCCCGTATCGTACCGACCAAGGTCGAACAGCACCGGGACGAACGTCTGGCGCAGGATTGGGGCTTGAACACTGACGAATGGTTGCGCTATCGCGAACTCATGGAGGGGCCCCTCGGCACCTACTCACCCAACCTCGACCCACTATCAGCATTGGGCATCGAGGCCCGCAGTGACGACGAGCGACAACGCTATGCCGAACTACAAGTACAGGCAGAAGCACGTCGTGTTGAAAAACTGCTGGCCTATCAGCGAGCGTACGACGAAGCCTGGCAAAGACAGAATCCCGACATGCTGCGGGTAAATTTGCCTGATGCCGGACTCAACAAAAACACGGTAACCGGAAACGGACGCACGGCGGTGTTCGTCAAGGAGAATTGCCAGCCATGCGCCCAACTTGTGCAGCGCTTACAGACCTCCGGCACGCCCTTCGACCTGTATATGGTCGGTTCACGCCAGGACGATGTACGCATCCGGGATTGGGCCAGACGCGCACAGATTGACCCAGAGCAGGTACGCAATAGCACCATCACACTGAACCACGACGCAGGTCGCTGGTTGTCTCTTGGGCTGTCCGGAGACCTGCCCGCCAGTGTCAGACAGGTAAATGGTCAATGGCAGCGTCAGCCCTGACATCCATGCAACGAAGGTGGACGTTGCTGGTAAGCATACTGATGGCTGGCCTGGCTCAGGCCCAGGAGATCCCCCCACAGGCCTACCAGTTGGCGGCTCAACGCGCGGGTGTTCCCTCTGTCGTCCTTTATGCAGTGGCGTTGCAGGAAAGTGGTGTGCGCCGTGCAGAGCGTATCGTGCCGTGGCCGTGGTCGCTGAATGTGGCAGGCCAGTCTCGCCGATACATCAGCCAGGCTCAGGCCTGTGCAGGAGTACACCAGGCCCTGCAAGACGTACCACTTACCCGCATTGACGTGGGCCTGGGACAGATCAATCTCGGTTGGCAAAAGCACCGCTACCGCCAGCCCTGCGACTTACTCGATCCGTACAACAACCTGACGATCGCGGCACAGATCCTCAAGGAGCAACATATCCCCGGCGAAGACTGGCTGCTGGCAATGGGTCGCTACCACCGACCTGCTGGCGGTGCGCCTGCGGCACGCTACCGGCGCAGTGTGTCGCAACACCTTCAACGTGTATTGGGGCCGCAGCAAACTGTCCCCACCACTCTCAGCAAGGAAACCACCCCATGACGATCCACATCAAGACGGCATACGGCCTGTTCCTAACACTGACCACCGTATCGCCGTTGATTCACGCAGCCCAGCCGCCGATTGTGGTGGAAAACCACGGCGGGGCCTCTGCTCTGCCGTACTACGAGGCGCTCAACCTTCAGGTACGTTCACCCGATACTCCACGCTATCCCATTACCATTCCACCGATACAGGTAAATCCAGCAACCGAAGCAGACATGCTGCCAGTACGCAGCCCGGGGCTCTCCCCTGGCACCGTAGCACGCCGGGTCATCGATGTACCGGGCCTGCAACCGTTCTTTCTTGTCGGTGACGATAAGGCATCCCATGTGTGGCTGCAGCGCCAAAGCGTATTACTTCACGAACGAGGTGCCATCGGCCTGGTGGTCAACGTCGAGACCAAAGACGGCTTGACACGCCTGCGTGCTATCGCACCAGGTCTGCAGCTTGCGCCAGTGGCGGCCGATGACCTGACTGAGCGACTTGGCCTGCGGCATTACCCCGCGCTCATCACCAGCACGGGCATTGAGCAATAACACAATGGCACAGTCCCAGCCGGTCGAGGTACTGCTGCGTCCACCCGTAGAACTCTATACCGTTGCAGTTTGCGCCGGAGCCGCACTGCTGTGTCTCACGGCTCCATGGGCTCTCGCGCTGAGTCCGGACATAGGCATCGGCAGCGCACTGGCCTTCGGAATTTTTGGCACACTGCGCTGGCGCGATGCACAGGTGATCCTGCGCTATCGACGCAATATCCGCCGCCTGCCGCGTTACGTGATGACCAGCCGCGACGTGCCAGTAAGCCAACAACGCTTGTTCATTGGCAAAGGATTCCGTTGGGAGCAGAAACACACTCACCGGTTGATGCAAACCTACCGACCTGAGTTCAGGCGTTATGTAGAGCCGACATCCGCCTACCAATTGGCCCGACGTCTGGAGGAGCGGCTGGAGTTCGCACCATTCCCATTATCGCAACTACCCCGTCTTACGACCTGGGATATACCGCTCAATCCGGTGCGGCCATTACCGCCCGTTGGCGGCTTACCGCGTCTGCATGGTATTGAGCCTGACGAGGTGGATGTCAGCCTGCCCTTGGGTGAACGTGTCGGCCACTCCCTGGTACTGGGCACCACGCGCGTAGGCAAAACGCGGCTGGCTGAATTATTCATCACCCAGGATATCCGTCGAAAGGATCATCTGGGCGAGCACGAAGTGGTCATTGTTTTCGACCCTAAAGGCGACGCGGATCTGCTCAAAAGAATGTTCGTCGAGGCCAGACGTGCAGGCAGAGAGAATGCGTTCTACGTGTTTCATCTAGGGTGGCCGGAGATCAGCGCTCGTTACAACGCGGTGGGGCGTTTTGGTCGCATCAGCGAAGTCGCGACCCGCATCGCAGGGCAGCTTTCCGGGGAGGGTAACTCTGCTGCATTCAGAGAATTTGCCTGGAGATTCGTCAATGTGATTGCACGCGCATTGATCGAGCTGGGGCAACGTCCGGACTACCTGCTGATCCAGCGCCATGTCATCAATATCGATGCGTTGTTCATCGAGTACGCCCGGCACTACTTCGCCCGCACAGAACCGAAAGCCTGGGAGGTCATCGTCCAGATTGAAGCCAAGCTCAATGAGAAGAACATTCCCAGGAACATGATCGGTCGCGAAAAGCGCGTAGTCGCCCTTGAACAATACCTTAGCCAGGCCCGTAACTACGATCCCGTACTGGACGGACTAAGATCAGCGGTTCGCTACGACAAAACGTACTTTGACAAGATCGTCGCCAGCCTGCTGCCTCTGCTTGAAAAGCTCACCAGTGGCAAAATCGCCCAATTGCTGGCCCCAAATTATTCGGATCTGACCGACCCGAGACCGATTTTCGACTGGATGCAGATCATCAGAAAACGCGCGGTCGTCTACGTCGGACTTGATGCGCTCTCCGATGCCGAAGTCGCCGCTGCGGTGGGCAACTCGATGTTCAGCGATATGGTCTCTGTGGCCGGACACATCTATAAATTCGGCATCGACGATGGCCTGCCAGGTGCATCGGCTGACACAAAAGTGCCGATCAACGTTCATGCCGATGAATTCAATGAACTGATGGGCGACGAATTCATCCCGATGATCAACAAAGGGGGCGGCGCTGGCATCCAGGTAACCGCTTACACTCAGACCCTCAGTGATATTGAAGCTCGCATTGGCAATCGTGCCAAAGCCGGTCAAGTCGTCGGCAATTTCAACAACCTGTTCATGCTGCGCGTGCGCGAGACAGCCACCGCCGAACTGCTCACAAAACAGTTGCCCAAGGTGGAGGTCTACACAACGACCGTGGTCAGCGGCGCGACAGACAGCTCCGACATCCACGCCAAAACCGACTTCACCAGCAACACGCAGGATCGCATCAGCATGTCGAGCGTGCCGATGATTGAGCCGTCACACGTTGTTCAACTTCCGAAAGGGCAATGCTTTGCACTGCTGCAAGGTGGCAACCTGTGGAAAGTCCGCATGCCCCTGCCCGCCCCCGATCCGGATGAAATCATGCCGATGGATCTTCAGCAGTTAGCAGGCTACATGCGTCAAAGCTATACCGATACGGGTCAATGGTGGCAGAATCAGGGATCGCCTACTCTGCAGGAGCACGCTCTACCGCCTGAATTGCTCGACGAAGATGCCGACAGTCTTACCGACCAGAGTAAAGCACCATGAGTGATCCAGCGGCTACGGCACAACATCAGCAAACACGCCGACAAAGCCTGCTGGCGAGTGTCATTACCTTGCCATTCAGGTTAGTGGGAGTGCTGATTGGCTCATTGCTGATTTCTATCATCGTGGAATGCGCAGGTATGCATCTTTTCTGGAAAGGCCAAGGTTGGCGGCACTCTCAGGCGATGTTGCAGTATGAGATGAAACACTTATCGGCTCACTTCACCCGCAGCGCCATCGTGCAAGAGCCAGGGCGTACGGCACACCAGATTGTCGATACCGGGTATGAATGGATGTTCGTCAAAACTGGACTGCTTGAGCGCATGCAGCAGACCGCCGAGCGTGCGCGTGTTCCCAGCCAGACACCCACGCGCGACTTCCGCTACTTCGAGAGCCAAGTCTATGTGTGGTCAGAAAACTATCTGATCGCCGCAGCCTTCACCGTACTGACGTTCATGGTGCGCTTGCTGGTACTGGTACTGACATTGCCGCTCATTGTCACGGCTGTGTTTGTGGGCCTGGTTGATGGTCTGGTGCGGCGCGATGTACGCAGGTTTGGAGCGGGTCGGGAATCAGGCTTTATTTACCACAGGGCAAAGGCCGCGTTACTGCCGCTGGCTGTGCTGCCCTGGGTAACCTATCTGGCGCTGCCGATATCGATGCATCCGCTGCTAATACTGCTACCAGGTGCTGCATTGTTGAGCGTCGCGGTGGCTCTGACGGCGAGTAGTTTTAAGAAATACTTATAAAAAATTCAATCAATATCAACTCTGCTCCCATTATCTATGCCGCACAAAGCAAACCATGATGGTAGATCACTCTTGCATAACCGAGTCCCGATGTAGAACATTTTTCATGTCATGCAAGATGCAGGCATCATGCTGACCTATTCACCGCAAACACATCCTGTCACTTGTGAAAATGGGATGCGAAATAATCAATAACCTCCGACGCCTGTGTCCCTTGACGGAATCTCTTCTGTTCATCAAAATCGATTGAGGGCAACATGTGAATAAGTTGATGCTCCGCATATAGGGCCAAGACGGCCTGAGCATCCAACCCCCCATTGCGTCTCTGTCCCGTGAGCGTGTTAGCCGCCTCAATGGCGGCACCGATCATCACATCGGCCAATTGCACGGCTGGGCTACTCTTCGAGTCCACCTGCGTCACGGACTGCAATTTGAGTGGAAAAGTGATGCTTGTAATCTCAGTCTCGCGAAAAGTGATTGACTCGTCGTGATCAATATAACGCTGTAAGAGATCGTGGTAAGTAAGTAAATTCTTGGATTGGTCATGTTCAACACGATAGGCACCATCAGCTATGACTTCCATACGACTAATTAGTGACTGCAGCACAACCATCGCAGCATCGGTGCTGACTCCTGGCGAGGCGATCGCTTCTAAGCACTCGGGGGCTGCATATTTGGCCAACGGGCCAAGAGCTTCTGGTAAATTTTGCCAGTGAGTGTTGCGAGCAGCCTGCACCAAATCACCAAGTGACTGCAACGATTTCTCTTTGACAGCATGTTGGAATGAAACCTGCAGTTCATTGAAGGCTTCACGGCCGAAAAGCGTGGGGCCAGCCGTGTACAGCAGTGACGCAAGTGAGTAGTTCTGGCCATTAACGTAGAAGTTTTGTCCTCGCTCGTAGTAGAAAGGTTCCACTGCGTAGTCCAAAAACATCAGCAGCAAAAGGTAGCGCTTGTTGCAGACGTAAGTTATACATTTGTAATGTGTTAGCAGATCTTTTTGCAAAGCAAGCAAACGAGGATGATTAGTTGAGCGACGAGCAAGAGAGCGATACTTGAGTTCATCGGCCTGGAGCTTGGGAAAGTGTTCGCGAATCAATCGACGCGCATCGGCATCCTCGATCGCTATAGCTGTCGCACCTTGAAAAGGTTGCTCTGCGTTCAAGAGGTCGAAACCAGTATAGCCACTTTCATCAATACGGAAGCATTCCATTCAATCTCTCCAAAAAAGTCGACGCCATTCCCAGAAAAAGTGAAAATCTCCATCCTCTGGATGGTACTTTGAATAATTCTTCAAGATAGCATCAATTATGGATTTCTCTCGAAATCCCGAATATTGATAATAATATTTAGATAAAACTCTCTGCCAAAATATAGGCACTTAGAGACCTTCTATGATATTAATACTTCCCGCAAAGCTATCTAAGATATTAAAAATCAGATAACCGTTATTTCCCCTCAACACAAAATGCCCTACCGGAGGCAAAATGCCACCTACCACACTCTACATCATCGGCAACGGTTTTGATCTCTGGCATGGTATCCCATCCACCTTCGGACACTTCAAAGATTACGTACAAAACGTGGACAGCGACGTCTACCGTGAAGTGGAGGAATACCTCCCAGCCGGAGAAAACTGGAGCGAATTGGAACAAGCACTGTCTATGCTGGACGCGGACATGCTGCTCGACAACCTCGGCCATTTCATGACGTCTTATAACGCCGAAGATTGGAGCGATTCAGGACATCACGATTTCCAATACGAGGTAAAGAATGTCGTCGATAGGCTATCGAAGGAACTACAAGCACATTTCGCAGACTGGGTTCGTACGCTCCACATTCCCACACACGATAACGTTCCCAGTGTGCTGTCACGTATGGATCAGCAAGCGCTGTTTCTGAACTTCAACTACACCAGCACGCTGATCGGTGTTTATGGTGTTTCCCCTCAGTGCATCCTATTCATCCATGGCTGCGCTGCACAACCGGACGAAGTGCTGATTCTCGGGCATGCCTGGAATCCATCGGCACGCAGGTCGCTAAACGATCGCCATGATATTTCAGGGATAGACACGCGATTAATGGAAGCTAACGACATAATCGACAACTATTTCTCGCTCACCTTCAAGCACTCTGCCGAACTTATCACTCAACACGCCTCTTTCTTCAAGTCCCTAGTCGCCGTAGAACAAGTGATCGTGCTAGGTCATTCTCTATCGGATGTCGATGCCGCGTACTTCCAAGCGCTACTCGCACAACCCGGTGTGGCCCAAGCTCAATGGACGATTGCAGTACGCGATCTGAATGAGTGGCCTGATAAACAGTCGTTGCTGGCGGCGCTAGATCTACCACTAAACAACGCAAAACCAGTTCTCTGGCAAGATCTTTAGCCCCACAATCTCGGATCAATAGCCTCGACAACCTCACCAAGGTAGTCGAGGCATAGATCTAATTACCTATCCCTCCTTACCTTCATCATCGTCTTACACTCGGTATTCGACTATGGCAAATCAGCGATGCCATTCCTGATTTGACAACGAGAGAGATAGTACTTAAAGGCTGTACCAAACCGTGAACTGTATGTAAAAGAGCCTTCCCCCATCAATTCGGTAACTGCGCAGTTCCGATTGTTTGCAGTTTTGCAGCACGCATTCCACCAACATAACGCCATTACTCAATAAACCGAGGAATGGAGCAATGGTTCTCCCAACCCAGCTTCGCGCTGTACGCCGCAGCGCGCCCATTTTTCTCTCCGCAGCCCTAATGCTCGGCAGTTCGTTCTCTGCCCATGCCGACACACCGGCGCAGAGCCAGGATCTTGCTGCTGCACTAAGGCAACTCGACGCATTGGAACGCCTCGTCGTGCAGAGCGCATCCAGAACCCCCGCAGAGCTAGGCGAACGCTATTACTTCGACTACCCAAGGTTACGCGATGACCTTGATCGTATACGCATCGGTATCCAGTCTCATCTCACGCCATCCCGCGCCCAGCCACGGGACCCTGCCGAGTTGAAAGGTAACTACCGCCAGGAATCGACAGCAGAACACAGCAACATTTCCCTGAAGGACCAGCCATGACTGCCGAACAAATTAACGCCTTCCAAGCTAATAGCGGTATCGCACCTGCAACCATGTCCACCGTTCTGATCGGCGTCGTATTCGCAGTGCTGCTGCTTTGGGGTTCATGGGCCATCCGCACCGCTTATTTTGGTTGGGCCGAGAACAAACTCAACCAGCGTCAGTTCCTCAGCGTCATGGTGCGCTTTCTTACGATGTACCTCGTGCTGACGTTTTTCCTCCTCTCATAACCAGAAAGGATCAGTACCATGAAGCACCACCTCTATTTCACTCGTCTCGTTCAGCGTGCCGCGCTGGTTTTGAGCCTAACCACCTTGCCTGCACTGTCGTTCGCCCAAGGATTGCCGCAACTGGAAAACCCGTCTCGGGGCACCGGTGGCGGCATCATGGAAACCATCCGCAATTACGGCTACGACATCGTGCTGCTGGTGGCGTTGCTGGTGGTCGCTAGCATGTTCATCGGGGTGAGCTACCACGCCTATGGCACCTACGCCGAAATCCACAACGGCAAGAAAACCTGGGGCCAATTCGGCCTGACAGTCGCCGTTGGGGCGGTGCTGCTGGTGGTCGGCATCTGGCTGCTCACTGAAGCCACTGGCATTTTGTAAGAGGGACTGGACATGTCAGAGCATCCACATGTCCGCACGGACAGCACAATCACGTTCCTGCCACATCGTCTTAATCGACATCCAGTGGTGGTACGCGGCCTGACGGCTGATGAGTTGTGGATCTGCTGCAGCCTGTCCGGTAGCGCTGGGCTGCTCATCGGCGTGCCGCTGTCCTGGTTGCTTTCAACCATCGCTCTGGCACCGACCTGCATTGTGCTGGGCATCGCCTGCGGCGTGTTCATCGGTGGCGGCTTCCTGCGACGACAGAAACGCGGCCGGCCTGATACCTGGCTGTATCGTCAGTTGCAATGGCACATCACAATTCGCTATCCGCTGCTCGCTAGCTGGGTCGGTGGGCACCGGCTAATAACACGCACTGGTTTCTGGTCAAACCAGAGGGCGATACGATGAGCCGATTCAAGAACGAAGTCGCGCATCTGCAAGCACACATCAAGACCCTTCGCATCGGTGCCAGCGCATTACTGCTGGTGACTCTGGTAATGGGTGCCGGTTGGTGGAGCGCACCGCGTGATCTGACGATCCATGTCCCCCCCGATCTGCGCTCGGGGAGTTCCCGGGTCTGGTGGGAGGTGCCCCCCGAATCGGTCTACGCCTTCACCTTTTATGTGTTCCAGCAACTCAACCGCTGGCCGACGAACGGAGAAGAGGACTACACACGCAACCTTCATGCGTTATCACCGTATTTCACCCCGGCATGCCGCGCCTTTCTGCAGTCAGACTACGACTATCGCCGCAGCACGGGCGAACTTCGGCAACGTGTACGCGGCGTCTACGAAATCCCCGGTCGCGGCTATGGCGATAATCCTACAACGCGGGTACGCGTGGTCTCTGACCGCGATTGGGTCGTCACACTCGATCTCAGCGCCGACGAGTACCACGGCCCAGAGCAGGTCAAACGCGCTCTGGTGCGCTATCCAGTGAAAGTGACGCGTGCAGATATCGATCCAGCCCGTAACCCGTTCGGCCTCATGCTCGACTGCTATGACGGTGCCCCGCAGCGCATCGCACCTCTGGCACAGGATGCACCCAATCGTGGCGGCCTGGGCACACAAGGAGAATCCCCATGAAGCATCATCGTCTCCGTCTCATCTGGCTAGTGCTGATAGCCTTGGTACAGGCTCCTGCGCTCCATGCCGTGGAAATCCTGCTTTGGGAGCGACTGCCACTTGCCGTGCCACTTTCTGTTGGGCAGGAACGCATTGTGTTCGTAGATCGCAATGTCCGTGTCGGCATCCCGGCCAGCATCGGCGACCGTCTGCGTGTACAGAGCGCAGGTGGAGCCATCTACCTGCGTGCCAGCGAGCCTATCGACCCCACCCGATTGCAGTTGCAGGACGCCGACAGCGGTGCGCTGATCCTGCTCGACATTGCGGCCACACCAGCCAAAGACGGCGAGCCAGCACTTGAACCGATACGCATCGTTGAGGGTCATGCCACCCCACCCCGCTATGGTCAGCCGCCAGACAACGCAACCCCCGCCCCCACAACAAACCAGGCCAGACCCGCGCAACGTGAAACACCTGTGGCCGTGGTACTCACACGTTACGCCGCACAAAGCTTGTACGCACCATTACGCACCCTAGAGTCTGTACCCGGCATAATGCGCATCAGCTTGCGCCGCGACCTGCCATTGGATACGCTGCTGCCGACACTGCCTGTAGAGGCCAAAGCGCTGGCTTCATGGCGATTGGAAGATCAGTGGGTCACTGCCGTGCGACTGGCCCATACAGGCAATGGCTGGGTTGAACTCGATCCACGCGCACTGCAAGGTGATTTCCTCACCGCCACTTTCCAACATACGGCGCTCGGCCCACGCGGCTCCCCCGAAGACACCACGGTGCTGTATCTGGTTACCCGCAAGCACGGACTGCCGCAGTCGCTACTGCCCGCCATCCAACGCTTTGATCCTGCCATGCACGTGCCTGCCACCACGCCCCCGACAACGGAGGTACACCATGCGCAGTAACGGTCTGTTGAAATGGCTTATGATCCCCGTCGCACTGCTGGTCCTGTTTGTTGGCATCCGCCTGTTCTCTGGTGGCGGCACACAGTCCCCTGTCACGGCAGAGACGGGCAGCCAGCTCACCCCAGAAGAAATGAAGGCGTTGGGCATCGAAGGAGACACGCCACGCGATACTGTCGCGACGCTGGTGGCCCAGGTTCGGCAATTACGCACTGAGCTACAAACCGCCACCACCGACAACCGGGCACAACGAGAAGAAAACCAGCGTCTGCGTCAACGTGAAAGTGCCATTGACCAGCGTATCAGTACCACACTGGAATCCGAGCGGGCCAGCCTTCGCCGCGACCAGGAGCAACTCAACAACGAGCGCCAACAAACTGAGGGCCTGCTGGCAGATTTGCAACGGCGACTGGACAGTATCGGCAACGCCGGTCACGGTGACCTGCCAGTCGGCCTTGGCCTGCGAGACGGGGATGCTGAAGGATTCAGCGACGAGACCACGATTCGCTGGGTAGAGCCTGACGATGCCAGACAGGCTGATGCCCGTTATGGCAACGCTGCGCTGAACTTTCCGACACGTTTCGGGCCCGCCCAGAAGACGCTGGACACCACGGTCGAAAGCGTCACCAGTGCCAGCACAAACGCGACCGGAGCCAACCCCGCCAGAGCCGTCTACACCGTACCCACCAATTCAACACTGATGGGTTCAGTCGCGATGACAGCCTTGATTGGCCGCGTCCCGATCGATGGCACCGTCAATGACCCCTACCCTTTCAAAGTCTTGGTCGGCCCCGACAACCTGACGGCCAACGGCATCAATATCCCCGATGTGGCTGGCGCTGTGTTCAGTGGCACCACGTCCGGCGACTGGACGCTCTCATGCGTCAGGGGACAGGTACGCTCAATCACCTTCGTTTTCCACGACGGCACCATCCGCACTATTCCGGAAGACAGCGAACGCAGTAATCAGCAAAGCAATGACCAGAACGGTCTCGGGTGGATCAGTGACCCCTACGGTATCCCGTGCGTGTCCGGCGAGCGCCGCAGCAATGCCCAGCAGTATCTCGGTACACAAGCTTTGATCACCGCAGCAGGCGCAGGTGCGGCATCGCTCATCGATTCGGACAATGGTCAGATGTCCTACGCCGGTGCCGACGGCTCCATCGGCACCGTGGGCTTCAGCAGCAACGAGGCTGTGGGCCACATTCTTGCCGGCGGCGTACGTGACATGTCGGACTGGGTCAACAAACTCTATGGTCAGGCCTTCGCAGCAGTCTATGTGAAGCCCGGCGCACACGTCGCCGTTCACCTCGAAAAACCGCTCGCCATTGACTACGACACCGAAGGCCGCAAGGTCGACCATCGTACAGGAGAAAGCCATGCGCTCGAACTGGACTAAACCGCTGACAATCATGCTATCCGTGACCGTATTGACCGGCTGCGCCACGAGCAAGGAAGACTTGTTACCCCATGGGGGTCGCACCATGCAGGACATATGGCAGCAAGAAAGCGGCAATGGAGGTCGAGTGGGACAGATGGCCTATCGCCAACTGCTCGATGCCCGTCAGAGCTTGCGCCGTCCACTTAGCCATGCGGATGGGCAAGCTGCTCCTGCAGAACAGGCACACTACACGCGTACCGCCGCCAATGAAGTACGCAGCCAGTTTCTGCGGCTGCCCAACCCCGACCTGCTGATGTACGTGTTCCCGCATCTGGCGGGGACGGACCCGGTTCCTGTACCCGGTTACACCACCATCTTCCCCCTCTACCAGCGTGTGCAATACGCGATGCCGGGCGAACGTACGGAGGATTACTGATGGTCTGGTCGCCTCCCTGGCGCAAGCCCTCTGTGCCGACCAAAGGCGAACAGCCGGACGACTGGCAGCGCCACATCGATACACTACAGCAGGCAGGTATTCCCGAACCCGGTACCAGCGTAAGGGGGAGCCGTCCCGCCACCCAGGCCGATGAGCAGGCCTTGTACGAGGTTGCCCCGTCGTTTGTCGCGTTGCTGCCCTGGGTTGAATATTTGCCCGAATCACAAAGTATGCTGCTGGAAGATGGTGTCTCAGTCGCCGCCTTCTTTGAACTGACCCCGCTGGGTACAGAAGGCCGCGAACCTGTCTGGCTGGCTCAGGCACGGAATGCGCTGGAAAACGCGCTGCAGGACAGCTTTGACGAGCTCGACGACAATCCCTGGGTACTGCAACTCTACGCTCAGGACGAGACCAACTTTGATCAGTATCTGCAGACCCTCAAGGGCTACATCCAGCCACGTGCGCAGAGCTCACGCTTCACCGAATTCTATCTGCATTCGATGGCCCATCACCTGCGCGCAGTAGCAAAGCCGGGAGGCCTGTTCGAGGATACGACGGTCACGCGTCTGCCCTGGCGAGGGCAAACTCGACGGGTACGCATGGTCGTCTATCGCCGCACCGCAGGCAGCACGACGCGACGTGGTCTGATGCCCGAGCAAGCGTTGAACGTGGCTTGTGATCGCCTGAGCGGTGGTCTGGCCAACGCAGGTATCCGCGTACAGCGTCTGGACGCATCGCACATCCACAACTGGCTGCTGCGCTGGTTCAACCCACGTCCCACGCTGCTGGGCCCCAGTGCCGAAGACCGCGAACGCTTCTACCAGTTGACCGCCTACCCGGACACCCACGACGTCAACGAAATCGAGCTGGCCTCTGGGTGCGATTTCAGCCAGAGACTGTTCTTCGGCCAGCCACGTTCAGATACGGCACGGGGCGAGTGGCACTTTGACGGCATGCCGCATCGGGTTATGACGACCGATCGCCTGCGCACTCCGCCCAGTGTGGGTCATATGACAGGCGAGAATCGCAAAGGCGACGCAATCAATACCTTGTTCGACCAGATGCCGGAAAACACGATAATGTGTCTGACACTGGTTGCCACACCACAGGACGTACTCGAAGCACACCTGAATCATCTGGCAAAGAAATCTGTTGGCGAGACGCTGGCGTCCGAACAAACCCTGGCGGATGTGCAAGAGGCGCGCTCACTGATCGGTAGTTCCCACAAACTCTACCGTGCCAGCCTGGCCTTTTACCTGCGTGGTAGGGATGAAGAAGAACTCGACAGCCGGGGGCTGCAACTGGCCAACGTGATGCTGGGCGCAGGCCTGCAGCCTGTACGCGAAGAGGACGAGGCCGCCCCGCTCAACACCTATCTGTGCTGGCTGCCATGTATGTACAACCCAGCCCAGGACCGCAAACAGTGGTACACACAACTGATGTTCGCCCAGCATGTGGCCAACCTCTCACCGACCTGGGGACGTAGCCGGGGTACAGGTCACCCGGGAATCACTGTCTTCAATCGAGGTGGAGGACTGATCACGTTCGACCCCTTCAACCGCCTGGATCGGCAGATGAACGCGCACCTTTTCCTGTTCGGCCCTACGGGGTCGGGCAAGAGCGCCACCCTCAACAACCTGCTTAATCAGGTCACAGCCATTTATCGTCCACGGATCTTCATTGTGGAGGCTGGCAATTCCTTCGGGCTTTTCTGCGAGTTCGCCCGGCGTTTAGGGCTGACCGTCAACCATGTCAAGCTCGCTCCAGGAGCTGGCGTCAGTCTCGCACCGTTCGCCGACGCCCGCCGACTCATTGAAGCTCCGAGTGATGTACAAACACTCGATGCCGATGAACTGGATGACAAGCCACAGAACAAGGAAACTGAGGCTGACGAACAGCGTGATGTGCTGGGCGAACTGGAGATCACGGCACGCCTGATGATCACGGGGGGTGAAGACAAGGAAGAAGCCCGCATGACACGGGCTGACCGCTCGTTGATCCGCCAATGTATTCTGGACGCCGCTCAGCGCTGCGTCGCTGCCAACCGTACCGTACTGACCCGCGATGTGCGCGATGCGCTGCGTGAGCGTGGTCATGACACTACGCTGCCAGAAATCCGGCGTGCCCGTTTGCTGGAGATGGCCGACGCGATGGATATGTTCTGCCAGGGCAGCGACGGAGAAATGTTTGACCGCGACGGTACCCCTTGGCCTGAGGCCGATATCACCCTGGTCGACCTGGCGACCTATGCACGCGAAGGCTACAACGCACAACTGTCGATCGCCTACATCTCGCTGATCAATACCGTCAACAACATCGCCGAGCGCGACCAGTTCCTGGGCCGCCCTATCCTCAACGTGACGGACGAAGGCCATATCATCACCAAAAACCCCTTGCTCTCGCCCTACGTCGTGAAGGTCACGAAAATGTGGCGCAAACTTGGGGCATGGTTCTGGCTCGCAACGCAGAACATCGACGATCTGCCAAAGGCCGCAGAACCGATGCTCAACATGATCGAGTGGTGGATTTGCCTGTCGATGCCGCCCGACGAAGTCGAGAAAATCGCACGATTCAGGGAACTGACACCCGCGCAGAAAGCGCTGATGCTGTCCGCACGCAAAGAATCCGGCAAGTTCACCGAAGGCGTCATCCTCTCCAAGAGCCTGGAGGTGCTATTTCGTGCCGTACCGCCCAGCCTCTATCTCGCCCTGGCACAGACCGAGCCCGAGGAAAAAGCCGAACGCTACCAACTGATGCAGCAGTTCGGCATTAGCGAGCTGGATGCCGCGTTCAAAGTGACCGAAATGATTGATCATGCGCGTGGTATACACGCTATGGAACAGCTCAGTGTTTCTGATTGATCTGCTTTTCCAAGCTGGTCAGCCGTTCAACAATGTCAGCAAACGACAGGATTTCACCATAGAACATCTGGGCGTTCAGCATCGCCTGATAATCCTGCCTCAACGCATCAAGCAGCGCTGCATCCGGAATCAGCCTCAGTTCTCCCGTCAAACAGCGATCGTAATGGCTGAAGCCGCTACGAAAGAAGGTTTCTTTGATGTTCAGTACATCCCGCAACAGCGCAATATCACCCAAAGCCTGGCGACCGATATCATGGTCAGCAAGCCGCGCCAAATCGTACCAATGCCGCGACAGCCGCTCAGCGCTACCACGCAGTTCCGGGCGGTTGCATTCAACATGAATGAGCGTTGCCTTCTCCCAAAAGGTACGCATCGGCGACAGTACGGCAACTTGCGCTGTTGGAAATACCAAGTCCGGCACATAGGCGGCAATGTCCGGCACGATGGTCAGCACATCCTGGGGAAAGGTCGCATTCCTACCGCCGAACTCGATCAACACGCTGGGCCGCAGATAGGGATCGGTGTTCTCCACTGCACTGGGGTAATAGAGCCTGAGTTCTTCTGCATTATCACTGATTTCAATCGTGATTTCGTGATTTGGAAGACTCTGTAGCAATGTCGCACGTAGTGCCGGCACCAGTTCCCCGTTGACATGCGCAGCCAAGGTATCCCTGAGCGTGTCAGACAGTTTGCGGCGCTTGCTCCCAGAAAGTGTGGCCAACTCGGGCACATCCGACACAAGGCTTTGATAATCAATGGTGACATCGATGTCTTCGGAGAAACGTTCGATCGCCTGATAGACCTTCGACAGAGACGTCCCTCCTTTGAAGGCCATCGGCTTGCAGCAGGGTAATGCAAAGAGTACGCCCAGTATCTGGCACAACCAGATGTCTTTTTCCAGAATTTCAGCGCGACGCCCCAGCGCCGGTGCCAGACCATTCAATAGCTCGGCCTGCTCAACGGGCGTCAGATCAAAATAGGATAAAACTGACGTATCAGACATGTGTCGCCTCACTGTGTTCGTAACCACTCAATGCTTCCAGCATCCATGCAGGCATCGACGCCTTGGCGGAACACAAAGCCTGAAATTCAGCAGGAGCCAACTTTTGTGCGATTCGCCGAAATGTACCGGACGTGACCTGATGACGCCCCAGATACCAGAGCGCCGACAACGCCTGACCTGCGGGTCGACCAGCCAATACCAGTTTGCGTGAGGCGACATGTTGCAAGCGGACCGTCATTTTTCCTAGCCGGACAGCACGGGACGAACCACTGGTATAGAACACCGCCTGCGCAGGCATCTGCGTAGAGAAGCCGAAACGCCGTGCGGCCTCGGCACCATGGATCTCAATCGTCGCCCCTTCCGCATCAGCCAGTATATGTGCTATCTGCTCAGGTGCGGGCAACGTCTTGATGCCAAAGCGGCCCACCTTGGGTACGACATACAAACCATGGCCGATGCGCTCAATACTGCCAGCCTTGTTAAGCCGCATCAGTGCCTGATCAATAGCCGCACGTGACCCCAACCCGGCAAAAAGAGCAGGCGTGAAAGGTTCACCTGCCAACTGGGCAGCGATACGTTCTCGAATGGCTTGGGATGTACTCATGACGGCCTCCTTTTATTAGATATTATATAAAAAAATCTAACACGTCGCAATGTGAGCAAGTATGACCTAACGCTGATTCATTCAAAAACCGGAGATCATCGCTTGCCGATTGTTCGTCGTTTCCTGAGGCAAGTTGGAGTGGACTACCACCATGAACAATTTCATGGTGTGCCAATATGCTGGATCCTGTTTCAACCTCTTCATTCTGGTGGCATACGCTTGCCATCGTCATGCTGACTGCACTGTTGAGTCCGCTGGCACAGGCCGCAGACGTACTTGTCGTCACCGACACACGGCACCCAGTTCAGAACTTGGGCAATACCCGGCTCATCGAACTGGATAGCCTCTCACGCATTGAGGCCGAGCTGGCAAACCACCTTCCCCAAGACCCGGCACGCGCCGCAGTCATCATGCAGCAACGCCTGAAAGCAGGCGGCGCAGCCCTGCAACAACGTATCGGAGCAGCATACCAAAGGGTTGTCGATGCCTGGAGTTTGGGCATTACCACCATTCCGGCCGTCATCGTCGATCAACGCTATGTGGTTTATGGCGAACCTGACGTCGCCAAAGCAGTGGCGCGAATCAACACATACAGGAGGGCTCAGCCATGAGACTCCCCCGCCGTCAGCGCGTCAGCCTTGCCACAGTTTTGCTTACGGCAGCCAGTTCCTCATTCGCCCTCAACACCACAGCTATCATCTCCTCATCGTTATCCCCTGATTGCCTGGAATACCGGGTCACTGGGATCTGCTACTGGCTGCTTTGCACCAAGTTCGGATGTACGGTTCGTACCTCCGTCAAAGTCAGGCACTACGTACCCGACGCCGTGGTATCGAGTTATAGCAACACAGGCGAAAACCCGTGGGTTGAAGTGCGCGCCATGAGTATGCCCAACACCACGGCCCGGGGGGGTGGTGACGGCACCAGCAACCATGGCAACGAGAACAACCTATCCAAGTTCCGCAACGCAGACGTGATCGGCCACCCCGGCGGCCAAGCATTCAGTCAGTTTGTCTCATCTTCAGGCTATATCTGCGATGGTGCTGGCACCGCCTTCATGCCATACCTGTTGAGCACACTCGATACCATCGCATGGCGCTACAACATTCCCGAAGCGGTGTATCCCGAGGCACTGATCCCCGGTATGCGTGAGATAGGCGCACGCACCACGCGGAACCTGTGGGGCAGCGTCTACCCACGCGGCGGTTTCCTGCACCAGGTGGACAGCCACAGGGCCAGCGCTGTGGTTGCCCAGCGAGCAGGCGATATTGTGACACGTAGGGGACAACTGCACATATACCAGCCCCTGCTCGCTAACACACGCGACGGTTACTGGCCGGCAGGCGCACTGATGGAAAACGATGCATCAACCGGAAAATGGCAAGAATTGACCCCTCGTCCATCCTCTTCCTGCACGGTCTTCCCACACACCGGAACACTCACTCAGGCCCGGCAAGACAACTACGCCTGGGCACTATGGCGACCCTATAGCTGCTGTCAGCGACGCGGCCAGACCTTTCTCGGCAGCGTGGATTTCAACTGAGGACATGATGATGAAACGTCTCGATCCGAAAGCGTTTTCAATTATTGCGCCGCGTCTGTGGCAACCCACACTATTGGTTGCTGCACTGACACTGAGCAGTGATCTGGCTCTGGCACAGAACAGAGGCTTCCAGAACAGCGGAGCCGTCATTGGTGATGAAGTGATGTATTCCATCGGTGGCGGTAACGCCGTATCGATGAGCGGTGCGGCAGGCATGCGCTCGATTGGTGTCGGTGTGGGCTGGAACAGCAACCTGATATGTGGCGACATGAACATCAGTACGACGATCCAGAATCAGCTTAATGGGCTAAGCAGCGGCTTCCAAAACATCATGGGTAACGTGATCCAAAGCGCCACCAGCGCCGTCGCCTCGTTGCCCGCACTGATCATCCAGCGAGCCGATCCAGGACTCTACAACCTTCTGACCAATGGCGTCCTGCAAGCCCGACTCGACTTTGATCGCTCCAAACTCACCTGCCGAGCGATGGCTGATAAAATGGCAGAAACCGCAGGCGGCCAGCTAGGCTGGAGCCAAATAGCCGAAGGCATGGCGTTGCGTCAGTCAATCACCAGCAGCGACGCCGTTTCAGCCATTGAACGGGCCGAAAACAACCGAGGCAACAACGGCGTACCGTGGGTTGGTGGCAGCAATGCCGGTGGTGCAGGTCAGCGCTCAATCAAGGTCGTCGGTGACGTGATCCGCGCAGGTTACAACCTGGTCAATGGCCGTGGGGTAACCGACTCTGCCCCTATCGACCCGGAAAATTGCCAAAGCCTGTCCTGTCAGACGTGGGCATCCCCCCAACAAGCCATCGACTTTGCCACTCGTGTGCTGGGCGAGCAGGAACAACGTACCTGCGAAGGCTGCACCAAGACCGAGACCGTGCCAGGCGTCGGGCTGACCCCGGTCATCCAGGACGAATACGACACCAAGCTAGAAGTCCTGCTGGAACTGGTGAGGGGAACCCGCAATACCACGTTCGAGAACCTTCGCGAAGCAGGCAGTGCCTCGCTACCCATCACCCGTAGCGTCATCGAGGCACTGCGTGACGAACCGGATCAAGACTTTCTGGCACGACGCCTGGCCTCCGAAGTCGCGCTAGCATCGGTACTGGAAAAAGCCCTGCTGCTGCAACGTACACTGTTGACCGGCAAGAAAGAGCCAAACGTCGCCGTCAACCAATTGGCAGTCGCCGCCGTCGATCGGGAAAGTAACTCGCTTGACCGCGAGATCCTTAATCTCAAAACCGAGCTTGAACTGCGCCGCGAGCTTGCCAACAACTCGCCGATGACCATCATCCAGCGCCACGGCGCACGCGCAGCCGGCTCACGCGGCATTTATGAAGGTGATCCCGTACCTAACCGTCTTCACCGGTTGCAGCATTCCAGTCCCGGAAGCGCACCATGAGTCTTGCCCGGCTGCGATCACACCGTCTGTCTCGTTGGCATACCGTCAGAGTCATCCTGTGGACGGTCGCGTTGCTGATGATTACCGCAACAGCGAACGTTATGGGCATCCACTTCGCTGGCAGTATCGTTGGCTGGAAACACTGGCTGGCCGACGCGGCCAACTATTTTCTGTTGTGGCGCCTGTGCCTGTACGGTGCCACCGTTTATGGCTGGCTGTGGATGCGCTGCCGCCTGTTCCTGCACGATACCAGCACTGACGCCCGGCGCAGGCTGATTCGTGCCGAGATTTCCGGTATCGCCACATTGCTGACACTGGAATTCAGCCTCTTGGTGCAGGACGTATAGGGGATATGACCATGACGCTTTTCACCACCGATTATCTGGAGTATTACCTGACCCTGGTGAGCTGGGTCGTCCACAACGGCATTTGGGCAGTATTGGTTTCCAGCGGTGTGTTCGTCCTCCCCTTCGTGGCCATCATCATCGACGAATGGTTGAGATCCCGTACCGAGGGTGCTGACGAAAGCAACAAGGGCGTCCTGTCTTCAATGCGCATTGAAAACCGGGTATGGGTAGCGATCGTGGTGGTGATGTTCGCCGGTATTCCGTTCATTGATGTTGACCTCAACACAATCAGGTACGATCAGGCGCGTTCGGCACAGTGCCAGATCAGCGTGCCACAGCCCGAAGACACAGGCTGGTCACAAACCTTCAGCACCCTCAACAACCAGAGTGCAAAAGTGCCAGTATGGTGGGCCTTCATGCATGCGCTCTCACGCGCGCTCACTGGAGCCTCGGTGGCGGCTATCCCATGCGGCACTGACCTGCGACAAATGCGGATGGAGATCAATGCCACCCGTATTGACGATCCCCTGCTGGCTCAGGAAGTCGCGGACTTTACCCACGACTGCTACGGCCCTGCACGCGCCAAACTGTTCATGAATCGTCCTGATCTTGATGAAGCACAAATGCACGACGTGACCTGGATCGGCTCGACCTATTTTGTCAGCACCGGAGGCTTCTATGACACCTACCGCGCCAAGACACCACGTGATGGCTGGGCTTACGACAGCACTCGTGACGCTGGGCTGGCTCAGGTGCCAAGCGGGGCGGGCTACCCCAGTTGCCGCCAGTGGTGGAGCGATGGTGGCAACGGCTTGCGTGCGCGCCTGCTGGCACAGGTCGACCCCAGCCTACTTAGTCGCATCGCCAACTGGGCAGGATTCATCAACCGTGCAGAGGTGGATGACTCGGTGATCAGGGCGCTTGCTTCCCCCCGCCAGCAGAAACTCAACCAAAGCAGTGTCTACACCGATTATGGCGGTCAAATCGACAAAACCTTACCGAATATCGTCACGCGCGCTACTGGTGACATCGGTATGACTATTGGAGCAATCGCCGCATTTCCGGCCTTGGACGTCATGCGTCAGGCACTGCCGATGGTGCTTGCACTACTGAAGATGGCACTGGTGATCTGTATCCCTCTGGTACTTCTGGTAGGCACCTACGACCTAAAGACAGTTGTAACGATCAGCATCGTGCAGTTTGCACTGTTCTTTGTGGACTTTTGGTTTCAATTGGCACGCTGGATTGACAGCACCATTCTGGATGCGCTTTACGGGTGGGGTTGGGGCTGGAATCGTCCACACAGCAATTTTGCTCCGCTTATGGGCATAAACAATACCTTCGGCGACATGTTGCTGAACTTCGTCATGGGCGCGATGTTCCTGGTGCTCCCGGCATTCTGGATCGGTGCGCTAACCTGGGCTGGCGTTCGGGCAGGGACGATTGCAAATAGCTTTGCTGCAGGTACAAAAGATGCCGGTAATGCTGGTGGGAAAGGAGCTGGTACAGTCGCTAAAAAACTCAGGTAGGGTTTAAGCTGAATCAATCATCATCGCGATACATCTCGTGAGATGTATCATTATGCAGATTAGGATCGTATCCTGGCATTTCGCGAAGCCCATCCAACGTCGCAGGTAAGCCCAATTCAAAATCATCTTCTGACGTGCTTTGTCCAACGGGCCAACGGGCAACAACAGCAAACACCATCAACAATGCCAACCAAAAGGAGAAATACGCCAGTACGCCAAGCGCAACCAGTTTAATTGCCCACAAAAGCGCGAAGGCTGCAATCCATGGTAGTCCCTTGGATGCCAACCATTGCAGTACCTTACGCTCACGATGCACATAACCACGCCAGCCTCTGCCAAGCCAACGGCCGAAGCGTTCTGCAATACTATTATGGCTCGCGCTATTCATGGTCATCATTTGTCTGCATTATCCGTTTGTATCAAAAGTCCACCTCACAGCGATTGATACGCGATGTTGTTACGGAAATCATCCTTGTCTACTTAGCTAAGGGCAGAAATACCATACATCGAATATTTAACTGCCAGAGATCGGCTGTCCCGCTTATTACTCTAACAGTGCGGTTTTAAACCATCAGGAACAATGTTTGCCAATCACCATCCTGCTGGAAATGCTTGTGCTGGTTTGTAGTCGCATCGCATCCGCATAAATTCCTTTGGAACATTTACCGAGGCTTCAAAGAAAGTGGCAAAGTCAAAGTCTTCCAATGGATATGGAGCCACCAGCACGGCGTCCTGAGCATTTCCAAGAAAAACCACTGGCCGATCCATTGGAATATTGGCGCATTGATGCGATTTATTAAAATCCAGCGCATGAGCCAGCAGATAGACTTTTTCAGACACACGAGTATCGTTCAATTGATCGCTGGGCCATAACCACCCATGATAAAGAAGGACAGATGAAACAAACACGCAAAGAGTAGGGTAAAAAAATGACAGTTCTGAATCTCTACGATCAACCTTATTCTTGAGCCAAACACCCAGAAAGAAAATATTCACCAAAAACATAATCACAACCACAACGATTATAAACGGCAAAAGCAATTTGAATACCATAAGACCGGTAGTAAACAACAGGGTAATAGGTAAAGCCGACGCATCAACATAAAACACAGCATTGACATAAATGCCTGCCTGACCACGTGCATAGATCACCAGCCCCGACAGTACAATTGATAGCAAAACCTTCGTGACAGTAAAACGCCATAGAGAACTCACCAGGGACGATCGTTCCAGCGATACACCAACGAAAATGGCACACAAAGCAACTCCCCATAGCCGGAATGACAGAGTATGTTCCCGTAGCCAATCGATATCACTTCCCGCTGAGCGAGTTATCGCCAGTAACACGCCAATGAAACCAATCACACAAAGGGCCACCTCAAGATTACGCTGTGACTCTTCTTGTTCATATTGACATGTAAACCTCCATTTCACTAAATCGTTATAAATACCCCTCACATAGTATTTCAGGGAGCGATTTGCTTGCCGTGACAGATCCAATTCTGAGCCTGTCAATTCCTGTCTGATACTGCTGATATCGCGTTCAATTTCCTTCGTCATTTTTATTTCCATTCAACATCACGAAACAGCTCCTCTCCCAAAGCAAGAACTGTTATTGATTCAGGCCAAAATAGTTACATGGCGACGCACCTGCAACACCTTCGTATTGCCATACAGCCATCTATTTCCCAGCACAAAAAGGATCCATCCTTGCCGTATTGATACTCGATAATACGGATAAGTAGCGCTATATCAAAAGGGTTCAACAAGGGTAAAGCCGATAAAGGGCAATGGAATGGGGTCAAGGGGAAAGGCTCTATCTGCAAAAGGAAAAGGCATGTTTACCCCGCACTTGAGGCACCACAATGTTTACTCTGTTCCAGCGAAAAAAGCCCACGCTACCCCAGTCTGATCCTGTCATGCCAGAAAAAGGGCTACTCCAACCAGAACCCGCTGCGTCCTTGTTGGCCACGCCTCGTAGACAGAAGCTGCTGGAACACATCTGGCAGCGCACCTCACTCTCTCGCAAACAATTCGCTACACTTTACCGCAAACCATTGGAGCGCTACGCAGAGCTGGTACAGTTGTTTCCCGCCTCGGAAACGCATCATCACGCTTACCATGGTGGGATGCTCGATCACGGACTTGAGATCGTCTCCTTTGCACTGAAACTACGGCAGTCCCACCTGCTGCCGGCGGGCGCACCTCCGGAAGATCAAGCCGCTCAATCAGAAGCCTGGACTGCGGCCATCGCTTATGCAGCCCTGCTCCACGACATCGGCAAGATTGCCGTTGATCTGCACATCGAGCACGAGGATGGCAGCCTATGGCACCCCTGGCATGGGCCGCTGAAACAGCCCTACCGCTTTCGCTACCGGGATGACCGTGAATACCGCCTGCATGGAGCCGCCACTGGCTTGCTCCACCGACAAATACTCGATAATAACATCTTCGATTGGCTCAGCAGCTACCCTGCCCTCTGGACTTCGCTGCTGTATGTGCTTGCAGGCCAATACGAACACGCCGGTATGCTGGGAGAGCTCGTTATCCAGGCTGATCGCGCTTCGGTGGCTCAGGAACTGGGCGGAAATCCCAACCGCGTCGTCCTGGCGGCCCCCAAGCAGGCGCTACAGCGCAAGCTACTCGACGGGTTGCGTTACCTGCTCAAGGAGGAACTGAAAATCAACCAGCCCCAGGCTTCGGATGGATGGCTGACCGAGGATACGCTTTGGCTGGTCAGTAAGACCGTCTCTGACAAACTGCGTGCCCATCTGCTGGCGCAGGGGATCGAAGGCATTCCATCCAATAACACGGCTGTGTTCAACGTGTTGCAGGAGCATGGCGTGTTGCAGCCGACTCTGGATGGCAAGGCCATCTGGAAAGCCACCATCAGCAGTGCATCCGGCTGGTCACACAGTTTCACATTGTTGAAGCTCTCACCGGCATTGATCTGGGAAGCATCCGAGCGTCCAGCCCCCTTTACAGGAACGGTGACGATCGATACCAGCTCCCTCGATAGCAACAACGCGATGCCCCCCGTTCGCCCAGAACCCGATTTTGCAACAGTACAGTTCCACACTGCATCACACGATCTCTTGGAAGACATGCTTACAATGCTGATGCCAGCAGAAGTACCCTGCACAGTTGCATCCTCCTGTACGTCGAGTGCGGCGCAGCAAACCTCCGCACAACCTAATAATAGGGATGAGCCTATACCGGCACAGGCCTTGGGTACGCCATCCCAACCTGAGTCTGCCAAACAGCTTTCGAGTGAACACTTCATGGTCTGGCTGAGGGAAGGTGTTCAATCACGTAAGCTCATCATCAACGACGCAAAAGCGATGGTGCATACCGTGAACGATTCGGTCTATCTTGTTAGTCCAGGGATTTTCCAGCGCTATGCGCAAGAGCATCCACTAATTGCCACCCAAGCGAAACAAGAGGGATTACAAGGTTGGCAGTGGGTTCAAAAGCGCTTCGAGAAGCATCAAGTGCACCGAAAACAACCCAGCGGCCTGAACATCTGGACATGCCAAGTAACAGGGCCAAGAAAGACTCGGCGGTTGCACGGCTACTTGCTCACAGAGCCATCGTGCATATTCGCGGATCAGCCGCCAAATAATCCATACTTAAAGCTTCTTGAGAATGAGTCCGTTTAATCATGGAATCCCGCCCCCCCTGCACATGCGCATGTTTTCAAAGACGCATCTGACTCATTTCAGTCAATATCTGATCCCCAACCAGAGACATTTACCGTTGAACGTGCGCCTAAGCATATCCAACCTGACCAGACCACGAATTGGTCGGCACACAGTCTTTATAAACGGGTCCGTTCCGTCAAACCAGGTAACAGTGAGCATCAGGCTCAAGATCTACTGGATGCCAGAACGGAAATCCTCAGGCTAAACGCTCAGCATAAACACATTGGGAAAAGCGAAGCATTCCGATGTCTAGCCAATAACCTATCACCTAGCATGGGCCTCAGTAAGAATTGCTGGGAGCGTCAATGCTGTAGCAGAATCGTTTTTCAGTTCGCTAAAAAGAATCGCACTAGAAGTGCGGGAATATAAACCCGAGACATGGTCCGGGTTTATATTCGATTACATTGAAGAGCTCTATAACCGGGCCCGGCGACACAGCCATTTGGGTGGTGTCAGCCCTGATGTCATCGAAAAGACTTCGCAGTGAGGAAAGAATATATCTACTGGTGTGGGGTCAGTTCAGCGTTATCCCCTTCCTGCTCCAACTGAAGCATCTGTTGCAGACACTCAATCCGTTCCTGCAACATGAACATCAGAATATCCCTGGCCTCAGCCTTATCTAACTCGACGACGGCATACGCCAGCGTGCGACACTGATCGATAACTTCTTCTAACGCCAATGGATAGTCATCAAACACATTGCACCCCCTTAGCCACACACAGGCAGGAAAAATCCATAGTGGTGAAAGCCCTATGAAGGAGAGATCTAAAAACAACGCGGCTGGAGATGCAAAACACCGTAGGTAGCGGACGTTGTGGCACCGGAAAGTAGTACTGAAATTTGGGGCGAGTTTGGGTAGACTGTAAAGCAGCCATCATGTTACCTCCGTTAACATTGTGGTCAGAGATCCGGTATGTGTTGCTGCACTTATCGGATCTCGCTTGATAGCGCCGACGCTATCAAGGTGTGCGCACAGAATAACCATTAGTGTGCGCACACGTCAAGTACTTTACTCTGTATTGCGCACTGCAGATACGGGATGGATTTCGCCTTTTACGGAATTTGCGATGGCCACTGGCAACCACAACAACAAATCGACAAAAAAGGGAATTCGCTTCCCACATGAGTTAATCGACGAGATCAACGCCAGCGTCGCACGGGAGAAAATAAACAACCCAGATGCCAACTTTTCAGCTTGGATCTTAGAAACCTGCAAAGCTCGGTTGGAAAAAGAGAAAAGCGACAGGTCAAAAACCTGATTGGGATAGTTCATCTGTATCCTGATCAACAATCGCGTATCACTAACCAAAAATGAACTCTCAGGGTGCTAATGACTATAGTTCACTCAGGCTGTGTGAAAACACGGACCAAAAACTGAAGTACGTGCGTAAATGTAAAATCTGAAATTGATCGGCTGAACTAGTAGAGCTAGATTTTACGTATGAGCACGGTTTTCAGTCCTATTCTTGGTAAAGTTAGCGACCAAAAAGTTTTCACACAGCCTGCGCTCACAGCGGACATGGCAGCCCGCAGGACTGGCCGTTTCGTGCCAAAAACGAAAAAAGCATACGCTAAAGTAAAAATAGGAATTAAACCTGTGAGAAGTTAAACGTCTATCAAGTAACAAGAGTGATTTAGAACTATAAAGAAATTTCTTTATACAGAGTAAGAAACTATTTAATATGTTTAGTTGATTAGATTTAGGAGTGAGTAATATATACTATATGGCTAAGCAAATTATGTTAATGGAACTAAAAAATGAAAACTTCGATGAGTTAATCGGTGATTCACACAAATATATATATCCTAGACTTCAGAGAGAGAAGGCTAATGATTTTCAAAAATTGACTATTGAACAAGCAGAGAAAGCGTGAGGAATTAACTAATACATCAAGATTTACTTGAAACAAATAACATATAAACTCACAATCAACGGTAGATGAAAAATGTTAGACTTAGAATATGCTGTAACTGAACCTTTTTTAAATTACCATTTATTTCATGAGGGCTTAAATACGAAGGTTAAGGTTTTAACCTCATCACTTAATCATGTTATTGAATATTTATTGACGCCAGGCAATGAAAATAAAATGAATGAGCTCATTAAGAAAACTGATAAATCCTGGCAATTTCCGCCGAGTTTTTCACTTCCAAGTCCTCCAGTCGATGAATCAAACTTAAAAAATAAAACATCATCAAAAAGACAAGATAAGGAAGATGATAGTAGTGAATTTCATTATCAATTAAAAAAAGAATTAGCGCAAAAGATGCTGTATTGGTATGTAAGTGAAATGGCTATATTTGGCAGTTTTTCAGCTTTGGATGATTGTATTGTCGATATTGACTCTTGGTTTTCAAGCTGGGCAATGTTTAATAACACTCAAGATAAAAAATCGGAATCAACCAGTGGTAATAAAATTGTAAAATTATATGATTCGCACGGGTGGGATATGAAAAGCATAAAGACGTATCTTCCGATCTATGAGTATTTTTCAGCAGTTAGAAATTCAATAGCTCACAGGCAATCCAAAGCATCTCATAAGTTATCAGAGATATCAAAATCCCAAGAATTAAAAGAGTCAGTGGAGAGAAACTTCCCAAGAGGCAAACCATTAAGTGAATTCGAATATAATGAAGATATATTTATTTCTCCAAAAACGTCGCTGCTATGCTCTCACATAATAAGATTGATTTTCGAAGACATTAATAAATACATCATAAAAAAAATGGGCATTGAAGGTATCATCTACATGTCATGCAAACTTGCATTTGAACCATCATCTTACAATGAAAACAAAGTTGTTCACTTAGCTAAAAATAGATTAAACGAAATCGTTAGTGGTCGATATCATGTTGTTATAAAAGGTGAGGATGAAGCCGTTAAGGTTGCTGAGTCACTAGGCATTTGGCGTGATTGCGCTAAATTTCATGCGAACAATATGAGGAAATTAGATCCTAAATTCTAACCTTATAGCGTCAAGAAATAATTTATATGTTAGAGTTTCCTTGGCGCTATTGCGATAATGTTTTATTGGCCTATCCCGCGCAGATTAACACAGGGCGATGCTAAAAGCCGCCCTTTATAGTCATAACAGTCTCGTACTTCTGTTTTTCGCTCAAAACTACCTGTCAAAGTGGTTCAGCTCTACCACAGCTCAGAGGTACGAAAAATCACATTAACGTACAATAGTTTTCGGTATCCAAACCGACCCCTAATAGCTATAAGCCCCTCATGGGGGCTTACACTTACGCTTTCACCAGATAGTATTCTTTTGCTCCTTCAACCAGCTCTGCTACCTGTAAACCTGCATTGCCTTCGCTGGCCTGGTCTACATCAACTGTATTAACCTGAAGGTTCACTATATCCAGCAAATGCCAGTGATACTGGTTATCAAGGATAGCCAGCTTGTCAGTTCTGGTTATGGTGTAAGTTCCATCAAGGGTAAATGAATAGACACTAAAGCGCTTGAAGCAATTGTTATAAATTAGAGATATTAGCGACTCACGGAAGTTAATCACTCCATCCTGCTTAAATGCTTCTCTTACAGCTTCCTTCTTCAAAATACCATTCTCGATCATATGATACACATTGAAGAGTTCATATGTGTAAGTCATAGCTCTATAAGTCATTTGAGCGTTTTCGATTTGTTCAGGCGTAAACGGGATTGCCTGGCGCTCTTTTGGCTCTCTATAACGTTGATGATTTACTACATATACAGATTTGAATTTTCTCTGTACCGTTTTACCTTTATCTTCACCTCTTCTACGCAACTCTATTTTTGAAACTTGTGAACATTCTGAATCTTTTGAAGTTCCTCCAATACCTTTAACTTCCATTAAAAAATGAAGGCCGTCGTATTCAAAGTTGAGATCTTCTTCAAAGAGCTTTTGCGTAGTATCTTCTTGTTTTATTTTTTCATCAGGATTTACAATATCAGTAAAACCAATATATTCTAGGAACCACTTCACAGAATAAACAAGTTCATCCCCCGTTTCTTTCAGTATGTTCCTTAACTTAACATTCTTATCTTTATTATGAATGCTTTCGTATTCTTGTTTCAATAATGCTATTGTTTCTTCATGCCTCTTTAATTCATTTTCAACATCAATTATTTTATTTCTTTCTTCTATAGAGATATATGATGGATTGCTGATCCATGAGAAGCAACCATTTTCGGGGAATAATATTTTGAAGTCTGGATGCTCTGGAAACACCTTATCAAATAGCTCCAATAAAAATCCCTTTTTATCATCAATAGAAGGTAAAAAGATAATTGATTTATTATCTATAAACCTCATCATTGCTACGCTTTCACCCGCCTCATTTGTAAGCAAAGGAGTGTCATAGCCTCGTAAATTGGTGAATACTAATTTATATGAAGAGTTGGCTATATATTTTGAGAGGCAGTTTTTAATTTCTTTTTCTTTATCACCCTTCGCTAACAATATTCTTTTTCCAATTCTATGTGCTAAACTCAATGGTTGGAAAAAAGGATACGTGTTAGTGTCTATTGGGTCATTTGTTTCTCCATTATATTTAAGTTGATATGATTCATTATCTAAACTTTCACAGAAAACCACAATAATTTGTTTTCTATGATTTTGGAATATATTACGAACTACAAAATACATATCAAGAGGTAAGTAGTTTACCCTTGAAGGCGGATATCTATAGTGGACGCTTACTGGGCTATTATTAGCTTCAATATGATGATTAGTTGGTAAAGTGTCTATAACAACGATTTCCGCCTCGTGGAGATCACCTGGAAAATCATTGGCATAATCAATCTCTATTGAACTGAAGTTTGTATTTATTTCCTCGGAACCATTTAGCCAATAATGATGCGCATTAAATTTGTTATCCTGTAATTTCTCTTCAACGTCTAACGTTGTGTTCAATAAATAAATAAGAGGCTTTTCATTGCTTGCGTGTGTCATTCTAAACTATCCTTATTTGTCATTACATTAAAATATCAAATTAACGGTTAAAACTCACCAGTTTTCACCTAAAGTAGTGCTAGGGGTTGAAGCCCAATCGTACGAAAGTGTACGTTAAGCGCGTTTTTTGAGCAGGTTGGCGAGTGAAGAAAGCGAGAATTTTTTTAGCTTTGCCGTAGAAGCCAGTAGCCATGCGGTTTTTGGTATTTCCAGTGTTAATAAATGCGGTAATCAAATCAACGTAAACTTGACTGACAACGTCATAAATTTATAGATTTAAAATCATATATTTATGTTCTTAAGGTGCGTTTCCGTGCCATCGGACTTCAAACCCCTATACACAATTAGCTTTCAGGACCCTGACTTCTACAAAAAGCACGGTTGGGAAGAATTTGGACGTATTGACTGAAAACCCGAAGGAGCAGGCCGTATCTTTATGAAAAAGTCTTTATAAAAGGTCTGCTGCTCGCTCTCAGCGGACATGACTACTCTTCTGATTGGCCGCCCAGTACCAGATATAGTCATTCACACCCTGAGAGTTACACTTTAAGTGGCCAGATTTAGTAAACCACTTCAGAGACGCTGCAGGGAATATACAGATTTATGGTGGTCATCACCATACTTGTAGACCACATGCAAGCTCTGCCAACTGTTCGGTCTCGCTCCTTTTAGGCACATGGTCATCCTGATAAGTCTCGCTAACTGACATAGCCTGATGAAGTCGGCAGAGACCTCTCTTGTTGTCTTACCACCAACTGGGCTAATTGACTTCTTTTATTTCAAGAAATTTTCTGTATCATCGGCTTGATAAGCTAAAAATATCTGAGAGGTGGTGTATGCCTTGCGTAGAAGTTGCTGTGTGGAGCGAGAGCGAGGTCGCCTGTTCTAAGCAAATTGTAGAGTTCGATTTTCCTATTTTTGTCTGCGATAAACATGAGTTATTCCTGAAAGCTGTTAATTATTATCTGGTCGATAAGGAATATATAGAAGATCGTCCTGATGATTTTTTGAATAACCTTGAATTATCCGAAGTAAAATCAATCACAACATCAAGAGATGTTATATATGAGTGCTATATATTTGACGAAAGCACTAATGAGTACACACATATTCATTCTTGACATAGGAAGATGCAATTTTTTCTCGTTCTGTTTAACCTTGCTGTTAATTTATAACATTATGGTTTGAGTTGTCGTTTTTATTTCAATGAAAATATTTCCGATAAGGATGGAGTTATGAAATCCCGAGATCTTAAAACAATTCATGATTTAATTGCAACTAATTATCAAAAGCTTGACCTTGGCAATGGTCGATTCTTACATACTTTTCAACCTGCAACAACTGACACAACCTATCAGTTTGAAGCTAATTTTGAAGATGCCATCGTTGAAGGAGAACGGTATAATATTGGTTTCACCGAAGAAAATGGCTGCAAGGTAGTCGATCTATCATGCCTATCCAAATCGTCCATTTTGGATAAAGATTTTAGCTATCTATATGCTCGTAATATGTCAAAGCAAAAGCATGATGAAAATAAAGGCAAGAATGACTCAAGAGTAAATTATCAAGCTGGAGATGGATATTACTGGGGTAGAAAATATGCGTGGCGAGAATTTGGTTTGGTTTTACCTCGCGATGCCTTCGAAAGCTATTTAATTAGTTGTGTTAAACATCCTATGATTGACTGTGTCGTCGAAACTGAAGGCTATCCCAAAGGTGAGGTTTCTATTGCTTTTAAAGAAGATGGTCTTGAAAAAGCTATTGATCAGTTAATAGAAACTGCTGTTATGGTTAAAAAAGGGCCTTATTTCAAATCCCCATTATATTTTAACAGTGAAAAAAGGTTTACTATTAAGGGTGTGCCTGCTATAACAGATAAGAAATAAAATAAATTATAAATAAGGTTGGTATTTGATTTGAATTTTTACCAACCTTATTTTATGTTGTTTTTTGGTTTTCACTCCATTTTTTATACCATCTTGAAGCTGTACGATATGATACCCTCATTATATAAGCAGCAGCCAGCGGAGTTGCTTTTGCATCATATAGCATGAACATTCCTTTCATACCTTCTGGACTAAATGTGCCATTGCTCTTTGTGTTTTTCGGATGACCAGGTTGTATAGTATCCATAACTTCACGAGGAATGCTGCGGATGATTTTATTTGTGGTTTCTATAGTAACATTAACCTTATCAATCCCAGCGTTAACCTTTTTCTTTAATCTCTTAATCTCTTAATCTCTTAATCTCTTAATCTCTTTAAGGTATGTTTTCTCTGCGGCATTAAATGCCAGTGTATCGAAAGATAGTTCAAAGAAAAATGAGTTTTCCATCATTTTCCTTTTTACCTTTCTTCTAATATTCTGTATATATTTGATTACTGAGTAATTATATTTTGCTATTTTATTTCCGCTAGTAAGTTCATATTTTGCAAGGTTAGAGCATGCTCCAATATCTATGGTTATTCTGTGAATCTCATGACCTATAGTATTACGGTAGTCAATCATATCTATCAGTTGTAAGCTTTCTTCTTGAGTTATGATTCCTTCTGAAATGAGTAATTCATGTGCTTTTTTAAAACTAATTTGCTCTTCGTTATTTGTTGTAGACTTCGTGCTATCAATAATTTTTCTTAGGCGTTTTGTAACTTTGACAGAGCTGATAATAAAATCTTTCAGGTTTTCCACATAGAAGAGCACTAACACCATTTCTAGTGCACGAAGTTTAAGTACATCTGCCTCTAATGTGGTTACGGTACGACCATGTGGGCGATGTCTTTCCATTCCTGAAAACTCCCCATTCAACTATCTGTATAATAACTATCAGCTTCGCTGCTTGAATAATCTGTGGCTTTAAGTCAACCATGATAGGTGAGCAGTATGTGTGAAGTCCTTGTAGTTAATGCCATTTCAGGTATCACCAGCTTGAGAAATTGCACGCTTATGGTTGTGTGAGCACACCTGTTTTAGTCCCGCACATCAACCATCAGCCGATCCCCCTCCAGTGCCATCAATCATCGTCCCCTACTTCTCAAGTCGAACGCCGGCAACTCACTCAGCCATTTTCAGCATAAGCACGCATTCTGCGCAACTTCTTGCTCACATTGCAGAATAAAACCCTGTTTTCGCAATGTTTGCAAACGATCCTGGAAGTCTGCGCAATATCTTGCGCAAATTTAATTTAAAAACAACCAGCAAATTATTTTATTCAATAAAAACAATTGGATAAAAAATGGCGCAAATATTGCTAAGCCTATGCCGTTATTTTTAAACCTGTTTAACCACAAGGAGCAACACCATGCCAACTCCATGCTATATCAGCATCGAAGGAAAAACGCAGGGCAATATCACCGCAGGTGCTTTCACCTCTGACTCCGTCGGCAACATCTACGTGCAGGGCCACGAAGATGAAATGCTGGTACAGGAATTCAAACACGTTGTCACCGTTCCGACTGACCCGCAATCAGGTCAGCCTTCTGGTCAACGCGTCCACAAACCGTTCAAATTCACCGTCGCGCTGAACAAAGCAGTCCCGCTGATGTACAACTCACTGGCCTCTGGTGAAATGCTGCCGACCGTGACCCTGAAGTGGTACCGCACCTCCGTGGAAGGTAAGCAAGAGCACTTCTTCTCTACCGTACTGACCGACGCCACCATCGTGGACATCAACTGCCAGATGCCACACTGCCAGGATCCGGCAAAACTGGACTACACCCAGCTTATCGAAGTCTCTCTGGCCTACCGCAAAATCGACTGGGAGCACACCGTTGCCGGAACCTCGGGTTCTGATGACTGGCGCGCGCCGATCGAAGCGTAAGCGCAGAGGCGTAACCCGGCCCAGTGCCGGGTTTTCTACCCTGAGGCATGGCCTGCGCCATGCCTGAGTGTGGATGATGGTATCAGGAGGGCGTGTGGCAAACAGTACAGGATTACAGTTCACGGTAAAGGTTGGCGCATTGCCCGAAAGCACCTTTGCCGTGGTGGATTTTCAACTGAGCGAGGTGCTGAATCAGCCGTTTGCTCTGTCGCTGAATCTGGCCAGTGCCCAGCCGGGTATCGATTTTGGCACGGTGCTCGACCAACCCTGTGAGCTGCTGGTGTGGTTTGACGGCGAGTTGAAACGCCGGGTGAGCGGGATTGTCAGTGCTTTTGCCCAGGGTGACACCGGCTTTCGGCGCACCCGCTATCAGGCGGAAGTGCGTCCTGCGCTATGGCGGCTGGGGCTGCGTACCAACGCCCGTATCTTTCAGGCACAGAAGCCGGAGGCGATTATCGGCACCTTGCTGGAAGAGTCCGGCATTACCGATTATGCCTTTACGCTGCGTAACGACCATGCGGTGCGTGAATACTGCGTGCAGTACCGGGAAAGCGATTTGGCCTTTATCACCCGACTGGCCGCAGAGGAAGGTCTGTACTTCTTCCACGAGTTTGAAGCGGGTAAGCACCGCGTGGTGTTTGCCGATGACAGCGGGGCGCTCGGCGAAGGCCCCGAGCTGTTCTTCAATCTTGCGGCACAGGGGTTGAGCGCAGGCGACTATGTGCGCCGTTTTCGCTATGCCGAGGCGGTCAGCACCGCCGAGGTTGCCCTCAAGGACTACAGTTTCAAAACGCCAGCCTATGGCCTGCTGCACAGCAAGCTGAGCGCGGAGCTGGCGCACCAGCGTGAGAGTTACCAGCATTTCGACTACCCGGGGCGCTTCAAGCAAGACCCGAGCGGCAAGGCCTTTACCGGCTACCGACTGGATGCACTACGCGCCGGTGCGATGACCGGCTCCGGCGAATCCAACGCCGCGATGCTGATGCCCGGCAGCCGCTTTACGCTCACTGAACACCCTAATCCGGCACTCAATATTGCCTGGCAACTGGTGGCGATTATCCACAGCGGTCAGCAACCGCAGGCGCTGGAAGAGGAAGGCGGCGGCGAGCCGACCACCTACAGCAACCGTTTCGAAGTCATCAAAGCCAGTACCACCTGGCGCGCTGACCTGCCGTACAAACCGATGGTGGATGGTCCACAGATTGCCACCGTGGTCGGCCCGGAGGGTGAAGAGATTTACTGCGATGAACACGGCCGGGTGAAGCTGCAATTCCCGTGGGACCGCTACGGTGCCAGTGACGGCCAGAGTTCGTGCTGGGTGCGCGTCAGTCAGGGCTGGGCCGGTGGTCAGTACGGGCTGATCGCCATCCCACGCATCGGCCATGAGGTTATCGTCAGCTTCCTCGAGGGAGATCCGGACCAGCCGATTGTGACGGGTAGAACCTTTCATGCCACTAGCCTGTCGCCGTATCCGCTGCCCGCCAATAAAACGCGCACCGTATTGCGCACCGCAACACATCAGGGCGATGGTTTCAACGAACTGCGTTTTGAAGACCTGGCCGGACAGGAAGAGGTGTTTATTCATGCCCAGAAGGACATGAACACCGTGGTGCTGAATAATCAATCTACCCTGGTAGAAAACGATCAGTTTTCACACATCAAAAATAACATGCACCACACCATCGATAACGAATATCGCATGCTGGTGAAAAAAGAGGCATCCCTTACAACCAATACCTCACTTCATGTAAAAGCCGATGATGGCTTATTGGTGAATGGCGCAAAGGAAATTCATCTGTCTTCCGGCCAAAAGATAGTGATCGATGCAGGAAGTGAAATAACGTTACAGGCGGCAGGTCATTTCATAAAAATTGACTCGTCAGGCATCAGCACCAGCAGCATCGTTAATATGGGAAGTGGCGCTCCCGGAGAGGGCAGCGGCTGGAAAGGAAAACTACCTGAAATCGTTAATCAAGAATCCCCCTCATTGCTTGCCGAGATAACCCCAGCGATTTCTCTGGCAGAGACAAAACCCCTGTGCCTGACCTGTTTGATGAAGGCCGCAGTCAGTGGGCAAACATTGGTTGTCAGAGGGGAGAAATAATGGCTGATGAACTAATTACTCACCTGAATGCCTATGGTTTGGTATGCGGCCTGCAATATGAACGCTACTTTCGAAAGGAGCTGGTTTACGAAAAAGCCGCGGTTTTACCGTTATTTCGGACGTACCCTGATGCTGAGATAGCCTGGAGCGGCCCCTGGATTATCCAACTGGATTCGGCATCGGAGTATCGAGATCAATTACTCGAACTCGCTCAAAAGTGCCCATCCGTCACATGGATAAAAAGTGAAAATGATATCGACCAGCTGGCCGCCCACCTTGCACAACAGTTGAACGTCAGACTGGAGGATGGACGGATCGCGCTTTTTCGATTTTATGATCCCAGGGTACTACACCGGGTCAAAGATATCTTAGCGCCGCCACAGCGGGAAGAGATGCTGCAAGGAATAGCAGAATGGCGATATTCCCTTGCAGGAAGCGATTATGCGCTACGTTTGAATGCGAAAGGATTGGCGTCATGAAGTTTAGCACTGAGCAGTTAGAAGCCATAACAAACGAGGAAAAACAATCCTTCATTAAAGATATTATTGGCGAAATCAAGTCAAAATATCCCCAGGTAATACAGGATGATATTGAGTGTGAAATGCGACTTACTGAGGCGTTGGATTATGCTGAATCGCTGGGCATTCATGACACCGGGCTATTACGTATCTTTCTCTACCTGGAAGCCTGTGAGCCCGGTTATGCGAAGAGCATTCCCATCAGGACCGCGCTGGAAGAATCGAATAACCCTGAGCAACGTTACCGGGACATTATCAACTCAGCGCTCAATCTGGCAAAAAGGACATAACTATGCCATTACCCTTAGCAGCATTAGCAGTACCGGCCATGGTAGAAGCGGCACAGTTTACAGCCGGTGTCATTGCCACAACTATCGGTGTTGCTGCGGTACATGACGCCATAAAGGATTCCGATAAAGAGGAAGAGGCTGAAAAGGAAGCCGCCGTTGCCGACTCGTCTAAATCCTGTGAGGATTGTCCCGCGATCCCCAAAGTGATCCCTGAAGAGGAGTTGTTTGACGGGGCAGAAATCAACCTGATGTATCAGGCGAGAATTTGCTCAACAGCCGTTCGCAAGGATAGCAGCAGCAAAAACTACATTCAGGAATTTGCTTTTCGCGATCCCAGACTGTTTAATCCTAAAAAGAAAGTTAAATTTGATGGCTGGAAACCTGAGCGCTGCCTGTTTCTTGAAGCAAAGGGACGCTATGATCAATTTTTCGACCAAGATGGAGAACCTGTTACATGGTACTCAAAATTAGAAGATCCCATTATTCAGGCCCGAAGGCAGCAGGACGCGATAGATTTATGCAATAACATACCTAAGTGTCACTGGCATTTTATGCAACCTGTTAGTCATAGTTATTATAGCGAACAGCTTAGATTATTACAGGATATAACCGCTTTTTATACTCCATAGAAGGTAATTTTTATGAAAAAAGTTATAATAAAAATTATATGTAAAGAACCTGATTTCAAAGAAATTAGAGATGGCATTGTTCGTGATACTGATATTGAAATGGGGGCAAATACTATATTGCAACGATTATTACTGTTATCTAGTTGTTATTCTGAAATAAGAAATAACTTTGATTGGTATCTAACAGGCACATCCCAAAAAGATGCGATGAAAAAACAGGTCATCAATGGCATTAATAGTGCTACTGACAATGCAAGCACTTTACTGTTTGACAGCATAAAGAATGATTACCCTATTATTGTAAAAAAAATATGGAATGAGTTTGGTGATACTATTCTTTGTTCTAATTTCACGCGCAGAAATACGTGTTTTTTTTCTTACGAGCTAATATGTAAAATTAATGACGAGAAGTGCATCACTAATTTCACATCTAAAACGGTAACTAAATTAATCGAAACAATAGCACCTAAAATAATTTTAGTGGAAACTAACAATTATAGTAGAAACGAAAAAAATGTTTTCCCTGATCGTTTTCCTGTCGGATGGATGTTTTATACGGATAGGGTTTTTGACCGAATTTTACCTGGGCTTGATAGTCAGATGCATGACATAACAAAAAATGATATTAAGATAGGGACTTTGTTTATAAGTAAAAAAGGATTTTTTGATGGTAACAATGAAAATGATATAAAACAGGCAAATGATTTGGAGATTTTACTGGCATCGCACAATATATTGCCAACGTATAAAGATATCTTCTGAGGAGAAATAAATGGACAGAATAGTTCGCCTTAATGACGCTACCTCACATGGCGGAAAAGTCATATCTGCACAGTCAGGGCTTACAGCACAGGGTATTGCGGTTGCTTGTGTAGGCGATCTGGTCGAATGCCCCCTTTGCAAAGGGGTTTACCCAATATCAGAAGCTCCGCATTTGGTAAAATATAAAGGAAAAAAGCTAGCTGTTGCTGGGATGCAGAGCACTTGTGGTGCAGTATTAATCGCAAGCCAAGGTTCAGCGAACATTAAATGAATCAATCGCTGTGGGTTGTTTTCGATTTTCCACACATGGCCAATGGCTCTGGGAATTTTGGTTTCTATAGCATATAGAACGTCAGAGAGAGTGACTGTACAGTTTCAAGTTTAAATTACGGGTCAATACCTTATAAGAACTTAATGAAGATTTTGACTTAGTTTTAAAATAAGGCCATAATTAAGTCCACTGGTTATGCTAGTGATAAAATTAAATTTGTTAAATCAAAGAGTCAGATACTGGATTTTAGTCCACTTGGTCGTACCAATTCATGTTGTATAGACGTATGCTAATGTCTATAACATCCTAAAAAGAATAAAGTTCCACTCTTCTCTTGCCCCAGTAAAATCTATTGAAATCTGCTCAATGCTAATGACGTTAAGTCCATTTGAATACAGCTGACTTCACTCCCAGAGTGTTACTGTTAAACAACACGCCCAAGACTCAAAACACCCGAGCGATTTCAGCTCTCTTCAACCGCCATATTGGTGACTTTCAGCCGTGCCACTTCATCACCTGGCGTTGCGCCAAAGTAGCGTTTAAATTCCCGACTGAATTGCGACACGCTCTCATACCCAACGCGCACCGCCGCCGCACCTGCCCGCACGCCGTCATTGAGCATCATCAGACGCGCTTTGTGCAGCCGGTAAGACTTCAGGTATTGCAGCGGTGAGGTATTGGTCACCGCCTTGAAGTTATGATGAAACGCGGACACGCTCATATTCACCTCCGCCGCCAGTTGCTCCACATTAAGGCTATCTGCATAGTGATTTTCAATACGACGCAGCGCTTTAGCGATCTGACTGAAATGGGTATGTCGGTTGACCAGCGCCTGCAACGCCGCGCCCCCCTCCCCGCACAGGATATGGTAGGTAATCTCTTTGACGATCATTGGCCCCAACACTCGCGCATCACGGGGGGTTTTCATCGCATCAAACAGTCGTTCAACGGCGCACAGCATCTCTTCGGTAAACGGCACACTGTTCACACCGCAAGAGCCTGAGCACGGGCGAATAACGCTATCATCATCGCCAATATCCAGCAGCAATGCCTGAAGTACCTGCGGATCAATTCGGATGGAGATCCCCACCAAAGGCTGTTCCGCACTGGCAATCGTCTCACATTCAAACGGCAGCGGCACCGTCATCAACAAATAGTTTTCTGCGTCATACTGAAAAACGGTATCGCCCACATAGCCAATCTTTCTTCCCTGAAACAGGATAACAATCGTCGGGTCATACATCACCGGCACTCGTGGGTGGGGTTGGTCCGTGTAAAGGATTTTTACCTGTGCTATCGGCGAGGGCGTAACCCAGTGCTGGGTGGTGTAGCTGAGCGCCTGCGTGATTATCTTGGCAAACACCGGGTTGTTTTGGGCAGGCGTCATCAGTAAGGCCTCGTTTGGGGTGGAAACCGTCTCTACAATAGGAAAACAACATGACACAAACGTCATTTTTTATCACCCAATTCTCCGGGTAATTGTAGAAATAGGCAATAACCCAACAGAAATGTGCATTGAATGCCTGCAGCCAGGTGCCGATAATAGCCCACATCATTCATACTGAACGATCGGTATCCATCTCCCGCAAGCGTCACCCGGGATTCCTTATCAAGGCGTTGAACTGGATAAATACCCTATGCAAAATTTCACACTTCATACCCCGACCAAAATTCTGTTTGGTGAAGGCAAAATTGCCGAAATAGGCAAAGAAATTCCTGCTGATGCGCGCATCCTTATCACTTACGGTGGCGGTAGCATCAAGCGTAACGGCGTACTGGATCAGGTTTATCAGGCGCTGGAAGGCCGTGATGTGCGTGAATTCGGCGGTATCGAACCGAACCCGTCTTATGAAACGCTGATGAAAGCCGTTGAATTGGTCCGTGCCGAAAACATTGATTTTCTGCTCGCGGTGGGCGGTGGCTCGGTCGCCGATGGCACCAAATTTATCGCTGCCGCTTCACACTATCAAGCCGCACAAGATCCCTGGCATATTTTGGAAACCACCGGCTCACAGGTAACCAATGCCGTGAAAATGGCTTGCGTGCTGACCCTGCCAGCAACCGGTTCTGAATCTAACAATGGTGCCGTTATCAGTCGAAAAACCACGGGTGATAAGCTGCCCTTCTTCTCCCCCTACACCTTCCCTCTGTTTGCCGTGCTCGATCCGGTGGTCACCTACAGTTTGCCGCCGCGTCAGGTCGCCAACGGCGTTGTCGATGCGTTTGTGCATACCGTTGAACAGTACCTGACCTATCCGGTAGATGCCAAAGTGCAGGATCGTTTTTCTGAAGGCTTACTGTTAACGCTGATTGAAGAAGGTCCGCGCGCGCTAGCCGAACCGGAAAACTACAAAGTCCGGGCTAACGTGATGTGGAGTGCCACCATGGCGCTGAACGGGTTGATTGGTGCTGGCGTGCCGCAGGATTGGGCTACTCATATGATGGGCCATGAATTGACCGCATTGCACGGGCTTGACCATGCGCAAACGCTAGCCATCGTGCTACCTTCCTTGCTGCAAGCGAAAAAGGCGCAAAAGCGCGCCAAACTGCTGCAATATGCAGAACGCGTGTGGGGTTTACGTGAAGGCAGCGAAGATCAACGCATTGATGGTGCTATCGCGGCCACGCGTGCGTTCTTCGAGAAAATGGGCGTACCTACCCACATGGCGGATTATCAACTGGATGGCAGTACCATTCCGACGTTGGTTGCCAAACTGAAAGAACACGGCATGACGGCGCTCGGGGAACACGCTGATATTACGCCGGAAGTGAGTCAGAAGATCTACGAAGCGGCACGTTAAGCGCCGCCCTCATTGCTGTGTCTGCGAAGGGAGCCAATGGCTCCCTTTGTCATAGCGATATCTCAGGCAAGTACGGCTAAATCTGCCGCATTAAATCCGCGTAGAGCATCCGTCTGACCCGACTGGACTTTTTCTGCCCAGTGCGCATCAGAAAGCAGAACGCGACCTACGGCGATCAGATCAAACTCGTCCCGCTCCATACGCGTATACAGGTTATCCAATGCCGCCGCGCCCGATCCCTCACCGCCAAAGGCAGCAAAGAAGTCAGAGCTTAATCCCACCGACCCAACGCTGATGGTGGCTGCACCGGTTAACTTCTTCGCCCAGCCAGCAAAATTCAACCCTTGCTCGCCGTCAACGTCCGGGAACTCCGGCTCCCAGAAACGACGTTGTGAGCAGTGCAGAATATCAACGCCCGCCTCAACCAGCGGTGCCAGCCATTCCGTCATTTCTTGCGGCGAGGTTGCCAGACGCGCTTTATAATCCTGCTGTTTCCACTGACTGACGCGCAGGATCAGCGGGAAATCAGGACCAACGGCCGCGCGAACAGCACGCACAATGTCCGCCGCAAAGCGGGAACGCTCACGGATGGTTGCTCCACCGAAAGCATCGGTACGCTTATTGGTCCCCGGCCAGAAGAACTGGTCAATCAGATAACCGTGCGCACCGTGCAGTTCCAGCGTGTCAAACCCTAACCGTTTGGCATCCGCTGCCGCTTGGGCAAAGGCGGCTACCGTGTCAGCAATATCCTCTTCGGTCATCACCACGCCGCGTGGCGCATCCGGTCCCACCAAGCCAGAAGGGCTTTCCACCGGGGCATCCGGCTCCCACTCTCCCGCGCGCGTTGAACCGGTGTGCCAAATCTGTGGGCCAATTTTACCGCCCGCTGCATGAACGGCATCGGCAACGCCCTGCCAGCCAGCCAGTGCCGCGTCACCGTGGAAAAAGGGAATGCCTGCCATATTGCGCGAAGCAGGACGGTTCACCACCGTGCCTTCCGTCAGGATCAACCCCACGTTGCCTTGTGCGCGACGACGATAATATTCCGCATTTTCAGGGCCAGGGATCCCCGCTTTTGCCATACCGCGCGTCATCGGTGCCATCACGATTCGGTTAGGCAGGTGCAACCCTTTCAACGTAAAGGGGGTGAACAAGATATTGTCGGACATGGACCTTTCCTTTTTAACGATTAGCGTTCACGAAGTGAGGTAAACGCAGCCAATTCTCAAGACAAGATGTATCAAGGGCAGTGGTGAGGTGGTTCGGTAACCCCTTCGCCGCTGCCATCAAGGCAATCAATGCACTCCTCAAGCAGTTGATGCAGCGCAGCGACCCGTTCAGCACCCAATTGTGCCACGATCGCCACCTGCGCCTCCTGCCACACCCGTTGCGCTTGCGCCTGTTTCTCCCGCCCTGCCGCCGTCACTTCAATCCGGCGACTGCGTGCATCATTCCCGGCACACATTTTTAGCCATCCTTGCGCAACCAGCGGCTGCATATTGCGTGTTAACGTAGAGGCATCCATTTGCATGTGTCGGGCCAGATCGACGGGGCGAACAGGCTCCAGTTTCACGGCATACGATAACAGCGCATACTGGGTATTTTTCAACCCGCATGTCGCAACGTAGTGATCGTAATGTCGCGTCACCATTCGCGTAAGCTTGCGCAACTTGAGGTTGGTACAGCCCTGAGACGTGTCTGTGTTTTTCATGTCGTTAATTGTATATGCAACCATTGTATATGCAACATTTTTACATCAGGACGATCGCGGTATTGGTCCATCATTCAGATAATAACGCGCGCAATAGATGAGTGTTCATGGTTTCACTCGGACATGATTAGCGATAAGCTCATGTTTTTTATATCTCTTTGGAGTTAGTGTGAAACGACTGTTATCAACCTTGCTTCTGGCAACGCTTACCGCTTATCTACCCGCAGCGCCTGCTGCCACGGATGTCACCATGACAACGCAATCCCCACAAGACACGGATGCCGTTTTGGCAAAAAAACATCCTAGCGAACTCTATCTGCACGCCAAACAACTGTTTGAAACCGGTCATAAGGATGAGGCTGTGACCTGGTTTTATATCGGCCAATTGCGTTGGCGCTACCATTTACTGGCACACCCCGAACTGCCGCCCGATGGTGAACCTGCGGCAATGGATGCCCTGAATGCTACGCTTGGGCAAGCGATTAATGAATGGGCAGGCGGATCGCCCAAAGCCTGGCGCGCAGCGATTAGCAAAGCGCTGGCATGGGATGCCGCTCACCCTAACCCTACCACACCCAAAGCGCAGTATGCTGACCAATGGCAGCAGGTGCGCGCCGGACTGATGCAGCTTGATGGTTACCTGCGTGATAACGAAAACCAGATCCGCACGGAACGTCAGGCTCGCGGTTTGGAAAACCGGTAAACAGACCTCTTCAGGTTCAACGAACAGAAAACCACACCAAACGCACTCAGGCTGTGTTTTCCAGACAGAAACACAGCCTTTTTTCACTCGCACACTCGGGTATCGCTCATAATCGCATCAGCTGTTTACCGCAGACGCTTTGTGCGCTCAGTAAGCGCAGCGCGAGGGCGCAGCGCAAACTCACTACTGTGCAGTTGCGCAATAAAAAGAAAGAAAATGAGGGAAAATGACAAAATCGTTAGTTTTTTTGCGCAAACACAAGAAAACGCGCTATCTTAGCAGCGTAATTATCTTGTTTCCCGATGCGTTATAACTATAATACGAAACGTTGTTTCATTGAATGGTTTCAGCAAATCGACGTGCCGAAAATACTACGATTAAACACTGTTACTGCAAACATAACTCCCCGAGACGCGCTGAGGGTTGAAAAACGCGTTTTACCGGTGGCGAGCGACGCGGTTGCAGCACATCCCCGCACTCGGTTTACCGCCGGTGGTAACAGGCCACGTCCATCATCTTTCATTCATCGTTATCCGCTACAATTACTATTCGCTCTGGACTCGCAAACACATTCCCTTCGTCGGTCCCGAATCCGGTGCCAGCGAACTCATGATTTTTTTATCCATCACAACTTGTAGAAAACACTCGTATGAAAAAGACTAAAATCGTTTGTACTATCGGTCCGAAAACCGAATCAGAGGAAATGCTGACCAACATGCTGAATGCAGGCATGAATGTGATGCGTCTTAATTTCTCACACGGGGATTATGCTGAGCACGGGCAGCGCATCAAAAACATGCGCGCGGTTATCGAGAAGACCGGTAAACAAGCCGCCATTCTGCTAGACACCAAAGGGCCAGAAATCCGTACCATGAAACTGGAAAACGGTGCGGACGTGAGTCTGGTCGCAGGCCAGACCTTTACCTTTACCACTGACCAAACGGTTATCGGTAACAAAGAACGCGTTGCGGTTACCTACGAAGGTTTCGCTACTGACCTGTCCGTCGGCAACACCGTACTGGTGGATGATGGTCTGATTGGTATGGAAGTCACCGCGATTAACAACGGTGAAGTAGTTTGTAAAGTACTGAACAACGGCGACCTGGGCGAGAAAAAAGGCGTGAACCTGCCGGGTGTGTCCATTCAGTTGCCTGCACTGGCTGAAAAAGACAAAAGCGATCTGATCTTCGGCTGTGAGCAAGGCGTAGACTTCGTCGCTGCCTCTTTCATCCGTAAACGTTCTGACGTTGAAGAGATCCGTGCTCACCTGAACGCCCACGGCGGCGAAAACATCCAGATCATCTCCAAAATCGAAAACCAGGAAGGTCTGAACAATTTTGACGACATCCTGGAAGCGTCTGACGGCATCATGGTTGCCCGTGGCGACCTCGGCGTGGAAATTCCGGTTGAAGAAGTTATCTTCGCCCAGAAGATGATGATCGAAAAATGCAACAAAGCACGTAAAGTGGTTATCACTGCCACCCAAATGCTGGACTCCATGATCAAAAACCCGCGCCCAACCCGCGCAGAAGCGGGCGACGTCGCGAACGCCATTATCGATGGTACCGATGCCGTCATGCTGTCCGGCGAAAGCGCCAAAGGGAAATACCCGTTGGAAGCCGTCACCATCATGGCGACCATCTGTCAGCGCACTGACGTGGTGATGAACGCACGTCTGGATGCACAGCAAGACTCTGCCAAAATGCGTATCACCGAAGCGGTATGCCGCGGTGCGGTGGAAACCGCAGAAAAACTGGATGCGCCGTTAATCGTGGTAGCGACCAGCGGCGGCAAGTCTGCGAAATCCATCCGTAAATACTTCCCGCACGCGCGTATTCTGGCACTGACTACCAATGCCATCACTGCGCGTCAATTGCTGCTGAGCAAAGGCGTTGATACGCTGCTGGTGAACGAAATCGCCTCTACCGACGACTTCTATCGCATTGGTAAAGAAGCTGCGCTGAAAAGCGGTTACGCACAACCGGGCGACGTTGTTGTGATGGTTTCTGGCGCACTGGTTTCCAGTGGCACCACCAACACCGCATCCGTACACCGCCTCTGATCGTTTCCATTGGCTGTCGCGGTTAACGACGCGGCAGCCAGTCAACGTTCAATCGTGAGTGAATTATCGATAGTAAAAAAGCGCCGTAAATGGCGCTTTTTTATATTTTTATGTTATCAATCGACTACACTCAGTAAATAAGTACTATTCCGCTCCACCTATTTCCGCAGAATATATCCCCAATTTGCATCATAAAAGACCGCTGTTTTCACTCCTTTTTTAACTACTCTGTAAAACTCGCTGCTTCTTTGAGCGAACGATCAAAATTAAGCATGTTCTCATCAAAAATTTATTCTCATTAGAAAAAGCTTTGTGTAATACTTGTAACGCTACATGGAGATTAACTCAATCTAGAGGGTATTAAGAATGAATCGTACTAAACTGGTACTGGGCGCGGTAATCCTGGGTTCTACTCTGCTGGCAGGCTGCTCCAGCAATGCTAAAATTGACCAACTGTCTTCTGACGTTCAGACTCTGAACGCTAAAGTTGATCAACTGAGCAACGACGTGAACGCAATCCGCGCTGATGTACAGGCTGCTAAAGATGACGCAGCTCGTGCTAACCAGCGTCTGGACAACCAAGTTCGTACTTACAAAAAGTAAGAATTGGTTAAGTAGTGAAAATGGCGCACAGTGTGCGCCATTTTTTTTGCATGTTATTTTGCCTATTCAGCCTATGTCGTCACCGCCTCCTGCAACCCGCTGACGCACGTCACAAGATTCAGATAACCTGGCATTGAGAACGATTTTTTCCGGCATTCACCGGGGAGTGGCGTTAATGCGCGCTCAACGGTCGCTGAGCGCGTTTTATCGGTGAATTACTGTGAGACACTGACTGAAGAGATAGGCGCGGCCTGATGCGTTTCAGGCGCGGTTAGCGCAGGTTCCTGAAAATGTTCTACGCTTTGCCCGGCGCTCACCAGAATCGGCATCCCGGAACGGCGCACAATGGCATCGGCCACCATTTGGCTATCCGTTTCTGCCGCATGGATAAAGCTCTGAATCTGTTTATTCAGCGGAATTGCCATGGTTTGCGGATCGTCCTTGGACGTTTTAGACAGCGGCTGATGCACTTCAATGTAACGCTTGCCGTCTGGCTCCACCGAGGTTTTTACCGCGTCATTAACGATTTGTACTCGAGTGCCTACCGGTACGTTATTGAATAACCATTCAATGTCATCGGCACGCAGGCGGATACAGCCGGAACTGACACGCATACCAATACCGAAGTTAGCGTTAGTGCCGTGCAGCAGGTAGACACCGCCATGGGCCGCCAGACGCAGGGCATGCAGCCCCATCGGATTATCAGGCCCCGCCGGCACAACCGCCGGAAGTTTGATGCCTTCTTCTTCCAGATAGCGCTTACGAATGTTAGCCGTCGGCGTCCAGGTTGGATTAGCACGTTTTTCACTGACCGACGTGACCATCAACGGGGTGTTGCGGCCCTGCTGGCCGATACCGATCGGGAAAACGATAACGGTGCCCTTCCCTTTCGGGTAATAGTAAAGGCGCAACTCAGCCAGATTAACAACAATGCCCTCGCGCGGCGTATCCGGCAGCAGCATCTGCGTCGGGATGGTCAAGGTGGAACCCGGCGTTGGTAAATAGGGATCGGTGCCGGGATTGGCTTCCAGCATATTCAGCAGGCCGATTTTAAAATCAGAGGCAATCGCTTCCAGCGGCCGACCATCATGCGGCACCGGATAGGCAATGTTCTCACCGATCAGTCGGCTACCCACGGGGGGCAAGGGGTATTCGGTGGCATTCGCCGCCGTGCTTCCTACCAGGTAGGTCGCCAGTACCATACCCAAAAATGTAAACATACGCTTCATACGAAAATCTCTACAGGTTGACGTTATTATTCGTTTGTCATTGATACCAGCCGGGGCCTGAATGCAGCCACTTCCGTCGGATTCTGCAAGTGTAGCATGCTAAAAATACTCACAGGTTTTATTTGCTAATCAATGCGTTAATATGCAGTTCTTGACAAAGCACCACGACAGAATAAAAGGCGTTTCTGGTAATAGCCAGCGGGGTAATCTGAAAAAACAGGCGGTTGGCGCGCGAACGCCGTGTTTGAGTGAACCAGCCCGCCGTAAACGGGCTGGTTGGCAGGATCAGGCCAAGGTCGACGCTTTGGCGCGAATGGCGCGTAGCATCGCTTCCAGACCCTGTGAGCGAGACGGCGTCAAATGCTGACTGAGCGCCAGCGCCGTAAAGAAAGGTCGCACATCAAGCGCCAACACTTGCTGCGCCGTCAATCCTTGAAACAGGCTGAAGACCACGGCAACCAGTCCCTTGACGATAGCCGCATCGCTGTCACCGCTAAAAACCAGGTGGCCCTGCTCATCACCCGTCATCACAATCCACACCTGACTCTGACAGCCAGCAATCAGATTCTCGGGTTGACGCCACGGCTCTGGTAACGGGTCTAAACGACTGCCCAGTTCAATGATATACAGATACTTCTCTTCCCAATTGTTGCAACGAGAAAAATTTCGCAACAATTTTTCTGGATCTGGCAAGCTTGCCATGAATTCCTCCCAACAGGCTGACATGCACGCCTACCCCATGCCACCTGGCGACAACGCCAGAACAAAAAGACAAGGGGAAACGCAGACGTGCATAAAGGCTTATCAGCCTCCCAGCAAATGATGAATACGCTGTAGTCCGGCAACCAGCCGATCTATTTCTTCACGGGTAGTATAAACCGCTAACGAGGCGCGGCACATACTGGGTACGCCATAATGTGCCATCAATGGCATCGCGCAGTGGTGACCGGTACGAATGGCAATACCGTACTGGTCAAGGAAACTGCCGACATCGTAGGCGTGATGCTTGCCAAGGTTAAAGGCAATCACCCCTTTTCGCTCTGCCGGACCGTAGAGCGTGATATCCGGTACCGTACTCAGCGCATCCAGCGCGTAGTGCATCAGCGCCGTTTCGTAATCGTGAATAGCGTCCAGCCCGATGGCGGAGACATAATCCAGCGCGGCACCCAGCCCCATGATCCCACCCGTGTTGGGCGACCCTGCTTCAAAGCGCCACGGCGCATCAGCATATCGGGTACCCTGTGTCAGGCTGACGTCACGAATCATCGCTCCGCCCCCTTCCCACGGCGGCATGGCATTGAGCAGCGCATGCTTGGCGTACAGCACGCCAATACCGGAGGGACCGTATAGCTTGTGACCGGAAAAAGCATAAAAATCACAGTCTAACGCCTGCACGTCCACACGCTGATGCATTACCGCCTGCGCACCGTCAACCAGCACCACGCTACCAACCGCCCGCGCCCGCGCAATCAAGGCTTCCAGCGGGTTTTCCGTGCCCAGCACGTTGGAAACCTGGGCCACCGCCAACAAGCGGGTATGCGTATCCAGCAGCGTATCCAATTGGCGTAAATCCAGCGTACCTTGCGCCGTGAGTGGCAGCACGCGCAGCTCAACGCCTTGACGTTCCGCCAGCATTTGCCAGGGCACAATATTGGCATGGTGCTCCATTTCGGTGATCAGAATATTGTCACCGGCTTGAATAAAAGCGCTGCCGTAGCTGTTAGCGACCAGATTGATCGCTTCCGTTGTGCCACGCACGAAGACGATCTCTTCCGCTGACGCCGCATTGATATAGCGCGCAACCTGTTCACGCACCGCTTCCATCGCGCTGGTCGCCTGTGCGCTTAGCGTATGAATGCCACGGTGCACTGCAGCATATTCATTACTGTAAAACGCCACTTCCCGGTCAATGACCGCCTGCGGTTTCTGCGCGCTGGCGGCGCTGTCGAGATACGCCAACGGCTGCCCGTTGACCTGCTGCGCCAGCACCGGGAAATCGCGGCGAATACGCTCAATCGGATAATTCATCAGGCCACTCCTGCCGCATTCGGCAGGCGCAACGCAATACGCTGCAACACCGCTTCTTGCAGCGTGTCGTTATCGAGCGCTTCCGTCAATTCGGCAGCAAATGCGTAGATGATCATCTGCTGCGCGTCCTGTTGTGAAATACCGCGCGAACGCAGATAGAACAGTTGCTCGTCATCAATACGTCCAACCGTGGCACCGTGGCTGCACTTCACATCATCGGCGTAAATCTCGAGCTGCGGCTTGGTATCCACTTCCGCCAGACGCCCCAGCAGCAGGTTGTTGTTGGTCATCTGCCCGTCAGTCTTCAATGCCCCTGGCGCGACCTTGATCATACCGTTGAACACTGCGCGAGCCTTGTCACTGACAATCGCCTTGTGCAGTTGGCGGCTTTCACCGTGGCCCTGATTATGTTCGAGGTAAGTGCGGGTATCGCACACTTCATTGCCAATCGGCAAAATCAGGCTGTTGATAGAGAGGTTGACGCCTTCACCGTTAATCTGCGCGCTGGTGTGGTGCCGAGTTAATCCGGCACCCAGCAAGAAACTGTGGCTGCGCACACGCGCATCCCGTTCCAACACCAGATCGTTGTGGGCGAAGTGGTAACTGGCAGCCGCTTCAAACGCCAGCTTGAGGTGTTTTACCTGGCTGTTGGTAGCAGCATGCACCGTCAAGCGCGTACCGGTGAAGTGTGCCTTGTCATCCAGACTGACGTAGTGCTCAATAATCTCTGCGCTGGCTCCCGCCCCAACATACACATGGTGACGCTGGTGTGCCATGTTCAGGCTGGCAGACTGTCCGCTGCTGATATGCAGAATATACAGTGGTTTCTCCGCATGACATCCGGCTGGCAAACGAATAGCGCTGTGCTGCTCTGCCAGACTTTCCGTCAGGTGCAAAAACAATTCAGGTTGAACCGCCGCCAGATCGGTGGGTGCCGCATGGGGCGCGTTCACCGTAATCTGGTAGGGCCCCCACTGCGCATCGCTCAACGTCGCGTTGAACACGCCATCGACAAACACCAGACGCCAGCTCTCCAGCGCCAGTGCATGTACCGCCAGTGTATCTTCATCAAGGGTCACGGCATCCGGTGCGCTGAACTGCTGCGCCAGCAGCCCATCCAGCAGGGTATATTTCCAATGTTCGTGCTTGCGCCCCGGCAAACCGAGTCGAATCACTTGCTGCCAGTGATGTTGCGCACTGGGCGCATCCGCCGCGCGTGAAGCGTCAAACAACGCCTGCCACTGCTGGAGCGTTTTGGCCTGTTTTTCAGCCAGCGTGTTACTGTTGGTCGGTAAGCCAGCCATAGCCTTGCTCCTCCAACTGTTTCACCAGCGAAAAATCGCCCGACTTGACGATGCGGCCTTGATAGAGCACGTGCACATAATCGGGTTGGATATAATCCAGAATACGTTGGTAGTGCGTCACGATAATAAACGCGCGCTGCTGATTACGCAGCGCGTTAACGCCGTTAGCCACAATCTTCAGCGCATCGATATCCAGCCCGGAGTCTGTCTCATCCAGAATGCACAATTCCGGCTCGAGCGCCGCCATTTGCAGAATGTCATTACGTTTTTTCTCGCCGCCGGAAAAACCCACGTTAACCGAACGGGTCAACAAATCTTCCGGCATTTTCAGCAGTTTGATTTTATCTTCAATGAAATCGGCAAAATCGAAGCGGTCCAGCGGCTCCTGCTCACGGTATTTACGCACGGCGTTGACGGCGGTTTGCAAAAAAAACTGGTTACTGACGCCGGGGATCTCAACCGGGTACTGGAAGGCCATAAAGATGCCCTCACCGGCGCGATCTTCCGGGTCTAACTCCAGCAGGTCTTTCCCCTGAAACGTCACCGTGCCATCGTTGACTTCATAATCTTCACGGCCCGCGAGCGTGGCGGAAAGCGTACTCTTACCGGAACCGTTGGGTCCCATGATGGCGTGAACTTCGCCGGGCTTCACCTCAAGGTTCAGTCCGTTCAGGATGGCCTTACCTTCAACGCTTACGTGTAAATTCTTAATGCTTAACATAGTTTATCCTTGCGGCGCCGTATCGAGCACGCCTGATAACATCAATTCGCGTAGGGTGCTGTCAGATTGACATTCGGCACCCTGCTGCATTTTTATTGTGCGCCGCGCTTAGCCGACGCTGTGTTCCAGACTGATCGCCAGAAGCTTCTGCGCTTCAACGGCAAATTCCAATGGCAGTTCCGAGAACACGTCCTTACAGAATCCGTTCACGATCATCGAAATCGCGTCGTCTTCACTGATGCCGCGTTGCAGGCAATAGAACAGTTGGTCTTCGCCAATGCGTGAGGTTGTCGCTTCATGCTCCAACTGCGCGCTGTTGTTGCGCACTTCCACATACGGGAAAGTGTGTGCACCGCAGTCGCTGCCAATCAGCATCGAGTCGCACTGGGTAAAGTTGCGCGCATTGGTGGCCGTCGGCATGATTTTCACCAGGCCGCGATAGGTGTTCTCACTGTGCCCGGCAGAGATCCCTTTGGAGATAATCGTGGAGCGGGTGTTCTTGCCGATATGGATCATCTTGGTGCCGGTATCCGCTTGCTGATGCCCGCTGGTCAGAGCAACAGAGAAGAACTCACCCACCGAGTTATCGCCGCGCAGAATCACGCTCGGGTATTTCCAGGTGATGGCAGAACCGGTTTCAGACTGTGTCCAGGACATCTTGGCATATTCACCGGCACAGAGCGCACGCTTGGTCACGAAGTTAAGGATACCGCCCTTGGCATCCTGACCGGAGAACCAGTTCTGCACCGTAGAGTATTTAACCTCAGCGTTTTTGTTGACGATCACTTCCACCACGGCGGCGTGCAGTTGGTAGCTGTCACGCACTGGCGCGGAACACCCTTCGATATAGCTGACATAGCTGTCGTCATCGGCGATCAGGATAGTGCGTTCGAACTGCCCGGTCTTCGCCGCATTGATGCGGAAATAGGTGGAGAGTTCCATCGGGCAACGCACGCCTTTTGGGATGTAGACGAAGGTGCCGTCAGAGGCGACAGCGGCGTTGAGTGCAGCAAAAAAGTTATCGTTGGCAGGCACCACCGTGCCGAGGTATTGGCGCACCAGATCGGGGTGTTCCTGAATCGCCTCGCTGAACGAACAGAAAATAATCCCCTGTTGTGCCAGCTCTTCACGATAGGTGGTCGCCACCGATACCGAGTCAAAAATCGCATCCACCGCCACGGCTTGCCCTTCGCGCACCGGCACGCCGAGCTGATTGAAGGCATTTTCGACTTCAGCGGTCAGGTAGCTGTTTACCTCGGCAATGCTGGACTGCTGCTTAGCACCGGGTTCAGAGCCGCAGGTGTCATCACAGTGACCGCATGAGGGTGCCGAATAGTAACTGTATTCCTGATAGTCCAGCTTGTCATAGTGCGCTTTTAGCCAGTGCGGCTCCTCCATCTCCAACCAGGCGCGATAGGCATTGAGACGGAACTCCAGCATCCACTCGGGTTCGTTGCGTTTGGCGGAGATCGCTCGCACCACCTCTTCATTAACGCCACGACCCAGTTGGTCCGTTGGCAGTTCGGTGAAAAAGCCCTCTTTGTAGCGGCCATCCCCCATCCAGATTTGTACATCATCAGGTACATCTACATTGCTACGCGCCATATCAGTCATCACTCAATGCCAAAGCTTTCGCCACACCCGCAGGCATGCTGCGCTTTGGGATTATTAAATTTGAAAATCTGGTTCAAGCCTTCACGCACATAATCCAGTTCGGTGCCATCGATAAAAGGCATCGCCTTTAAGGGGACGTACAGGTGTGCCCCCTCACGCTCGAACACCAGATCGCCCGCATCCGGTGCGTTGACCAGATCCAGTACATAACCAAACCCTGCACATCCTGATTGCTTGACGCTCAAACGTAACCCTTTCACCGTGTCATCAGACTGGACAAGACGCAGGATCTGTTGAGCGGCGCTAGTCGTCAGCGTCAGCCCTTTCCAGGTATTTTCATCCAGTGAAAATGTTTCTACGTTTCCCGTTTGCATCCGCCGTACCTCGTTTCAGAAAAGCTCTGTCTGAGCCTAATGTTAGTGATAATGATTATTGCTTCAACCTCTTGTTTCGCAGGGGTATTTGTAACATTTCACCGAAGCCTTAAAAAATCCGACTTTTTTTTGCCTGCTCGCCGGTTTACAGACGGACGATAAAAAAATAACTTGTTGATATAAATGACCAATTTACCGACACGTGACAGGCAAGTGAATTACTGTAAACATATCGTTATCATAATTATAACATTCATAGGCGATACCTATTTTTAAAACAGGAAAAATCGTGACCGTTTTTATGGTTTAATTGCGCAATTATTGACCACAAAAAGTCCTATCAGGCCGTATACTTTTTTTTCTCTGGCACGGGGCGATAGGTTGATCCCGATGAACATTATAAATATGATAATGATTATCATTAATATCCATGGTGATCCCTATGCAATCCGTGAATGCCTGGCTACAGCATCAGATTGATGAGTACAAATTCTTGATCCGGGATGTCACCGTAGATTTCTATATGGCCGAAGCGCGGTTGAACCGACAGGAAAGCCATATCGATCACCTGCGCCGCTACCATAATGCCTGTATGGAGATGATCGATCTGTGCCGTAAGAACGGCGATGATGAGAGCTATCTGCATGCACTGGTCAAATTACATAACCGGTTGATAAAAGAGATTAATAACGAAGGGCGTTGCCATCTATTCCGCGTGCAGAGCTACTATTTTGCCCGCAACACGCTAAAGCTGATTTGTCATCAGCTCAGCCTTGAAGGCTGTTGGGATAAGGCCACCGCGTTTCAGACCGATTTTGTACGGCGCGTGCCTTTTTTGCCTTGAGGATCCGTAGAATGAAAATGCGCGCCGGCTGACGCGCATTCAGGAATTGCAGAAAAATCAGGGCGTCACAACAGCCGTCGTGAGCCGAGAGGTGCAGCACAAACGACCTTGTTGATCGTAAATATCGATTTGCCACACCTGATTGCGGCGACCCACGTGCAGCGCGCGGCATACGCCACGCACGTCACCTAACGTCACTGCGCGTAGATGGTTGGCGTTAATCTCCATCCCCACCACGCGCTGCTCCCCTTCGGTACACAGGTAGCCCGCCACCGAACCCAGCGACTCCGCCAGCACCACCGATGCACCGCCGTGTAACAGACCGAACGGCTGACGCGTTCGGCCATCTACCGGCAAGGTGCCTTCCAGTGAATCGTCGTTAATCGCGGTATAGCGAATGCCGACGTGCTCCACCATGCAGCCCAGACTTTGTTGATTCAGTTGATCCAGCGTAACCGTTCTTCTCCACAGCATAACGCTCTCCTGTCAGACGAGATCCAGTAGCGCCTGCAACGGATGACGCAACCCCTGACCTTCCATGCGCTTCACCTGGCTACGGCATGAGTACCCCGTCGTGAGGCAGCGCGCGGAAGGTAATTTTTGCAGAGCCTGCTGCCAGGATAAGGCGTAAATCCCCTTAGAGTCAGCAAGGTTCTTGCTTTCGTGACCATAGGTGCCTGCCATACCACAACAGCCGACGTTGACATTCTCCAACCGGGCACCGAAACGGGCAAAGATATCGGCCCACTGCTTGCTGCTGGTCGGCAGCGACGTTGATTCGGTACAGTGACCAAACAGATACCAGGCATCATCACGCGGCGCTGCCGTGGGCGTTCTCGCCGACAGCAGCGGCAGCAGCCACTCATGCACCAGCTGCACCTGAAAATCGCCGCGTTTGTCTCCAAGAATTTCACGGTATTCATCGCGATAACAGAGCACCAACGCCGGGTCGACGCCAATCATCGGCATTCCCAACTTGGCGACCCGATTCAGGAAATCCGAGGTTTTTGCCGCAGTTTTAGCAAAGCGCGTTAGGAAGCCTTTGATATGCTGCGGCTTACCGTTCGGTGAGAAGGGCAACAGAACTGGCTTGAGATCCAGTTTTTCCACCAGATGCACCAAATCGGCCACCACTTGCGCATCGTAATAACTGGTAAACGGGTCCTGCACAATCAACACATACCGATCGCGGGACGCTGCTGCAACGCTTTCCAACTGCTCCAGCGTGGTGGTCATTGCCGGGTGTCCGGCAAATTGCTGACGCAGCGAAGGAGAAGAGAGTAACGGCAGATCGGTCATGCCGATCGTCCGGCGGCTCAAGGCGTCAACCAGCGGCATTTTCAGGAAGAAGTTGAACGTCTTGGGGCTCAGCGCCATTAACGGCGCATAACTTTCCACACCGGCCACCAGATAATCACGCGCGGGACGTAAATAGCGCGTGTGGTAAAGCTGGAGAAAACGCGCCCGGAATCCCGGAACATCGATTTTGATCGGGCATTGGGTTGAACAGGCTTTACAGGCCAGACACCCTGACATCGACGCTTTCACTTCATGAGAGAAGTCATACTCGCCCTTGTGCGCACGCCAGCTATTACGGGTCTTTTCAATCAAGCCACGCAAGCTGGGTCCCCGCTCGCTCAACGACTGCTCCAACGTCACCGGATCAACACCCTGCTCGGCAAGCAAACGCAGCCATTCGCGCACCAGCGTCGCTCGCCCTTTCGGCGAATGGATACGATTGCCGGTGATCTTCATGGAAGGACACATCGGACTGTTTACGTCAAAGTTGAAGCACAGGCCGTTGCCGTTACACTCCATCGCGCCACGGAACGAGGTACGCACCGCCAACGGAATACGGCGATCGAAAGTACCACGCTTCTCGGCATCAATGCGCATCATCGGCGCATCGACGGCCAACGGCGCACAAATCTTACCGGGGTTAAGGCGGTTATGCGGATCGAAGGCGGCTTTAATGCGCCGCAGTTCGTTATACAGTTCTTCGCCAAAAAAGGCCGGGCTGTATTCGGCGCGGAATCCTTTACCGTGTTCCCCCCATAGCAGACCGCCATATTTAGCCGTCAGCGCAACAATCTGATCGGAAAGCTGTTTCATCAGCACTTCCTGTTGCGGATCGCACATATCAAGCGCCGGACGCACGTGCAGCACACCCGCATCCACGTGACCAAACATGCCGTAGGTCAGATTGTGGCTATCGAGCAGCGCACGGAACTCGACGATGTAATCGGCCAGATGCTGCGGCGGCACACAGGTATCTTCCGCAAAGGGGATCGGCTTAGCCAGCCCCTTGCTGTTACCCAGCAGCCCCACCGCTTTTTTACGCATGGCGTAAATACGCTCAATCCCCGCAAGGTCATGGCAAATCTGATAGCCGATCACTCCCGCTTCATGGGCCGCGAGCAGACCATCAATGCGTTCACATAACGCGCTGACTTGACTGTCGATCAGCGCTTCATCATCGCCAGCAAACTCGACGATGTTCAGGCCCTGCATATCCTGACCGGGCACATCCTGAATCAGTTCGCTGACGGAGTGCCAAACAATGTCTTCTCGCGCCAGATTCAACACGCGGGAATCGACGGTTTCCACCGAAAGCGCCTTGGCTTCCACCATAAAAGGGGCGCTGCGCAGCGCTGAATCGAAGGAATCAAACTTGACGTTGACCAGACGCCTGACCTTTGGCAAGCGCGTAATATCCAGCTTGGCCTCAGTGATAAAGGCCAGCGTTCCCTCTGCACCCGTCAGGATGCGCGTCAGGTCAAACGTTTGCATATCATCGCTGAACACGTGACGCAGATCGTATCCGGTCAGGAATCGGTTCAGTTTGGGGAATTTATCGAGGATCAGCGCACGCTGGTCGCGGCAACGTTCGAAAACGGTGCGGTATACGCGCCCTATCGGTGAAGATTCTTTTGCCAACTGCTGCGCCAGCGCCACAGGCATCGCCTGAGTATCCAGCATGTCACCGCCCAACAACACGGCACGCACGCCAAGGACGTGGTCCGAGGTTTTGCCGTACACCAAAGATCCTTGCCCTGAAGCATCGGTGTTAATCATGCCGCCAAGGGTGGCGCGGTTACTGGTGGACAGTTCCGGCGCAAAAAAATAGCCATAAGGCTTGAGGTATTGATTGAGCTGATCTTTGATCACCCCGGCTTCAACGCGAACCCAACCTTCCTCAGGATTGATTTCCAAAATCCGGTTCATGTAGCGGGACATATCCACCACAATGCCCTGGTTCAGCGCTTGCCCATTGGTGCCAGTACCGCCGCCGCGCGGGGTAAACGTCAGTTCACGGTAAGGCTCTTGTACTGATAGCTGCGCCAGCAGCGCTACGTCCGCCGTTGAGCGAGGAAACACCACCGCATCGGGCAACAGCTGATAAATGCTGTTGTCGGTCGACATGGTTAAACGATCGGCATAGCTGGTGGCGGTATCGCCGGTAAAACCACGTTGCTTCAAAGCATCCAAAAAATTAAGCACCGGCTGAGCCAGCCCAGGTGCATGAGAGATCTGTGGGATCATTATGTGTTGACCCTGTCTGTCGACTAAAAATAATTAGCGTGTTGTGAGTGTGTTTGTTGTAAAAATCATTCTGCGAATTCGCGGTTTTACGTTTTATCACATTTCAGCGCTATACGCCGCCATCCCAAGAAAAACTTTTTGCCTAGCGACCCAGCATGATTTTTGGGGCCCTGTCCGTGAATGCGTTAACAAAACCGCTCACACGCTGTCAAAAACGCGAGAAATGCCCCATGATAAGTTATCCCCGCCGGATGACCCGAGCGATCGCAGGGAACTTGTTCAACGTTGGGTCTCTAGATAGAGGTATTGTCCATTGTCGAAGTCATCATCGCCTAAATCGCTGGCTGCACACTCGCCACTGTCTGCAACAATGCCGCAAAGTGCGCGCCAGCAGCGTTTTGATTTGCCCCGCATCCTGTTCAGTTTGATGTTTATCACCATCATGATCATCGCCTGTTTCTGGGTGGTGCAACCCTTTATTCTGGGCTTCGCCTGGGCCAGCATGGTGGTGATTGCCACCTGGCCGCTGATGGTGAAAATGCAGAAGTTACTGTGGGGCAAGCGCGCGCTGGCAGTAACCGGCATGACGCTGTTGCTCTGCCTGCTGTTTGTGATGCCGATATCCATCCTGGTCAGCACCGTGATGGACAACACCTCCGCCATCGTCAGTTGGGCCTCCGGACAAGAAAAACTGACGCCTCCCCGCATGGAATGGCTGACGTCCCTTCCCCTGGTCGGCGACAGGCTGTTTTCCAGTTGGCACGGTTTGCTGCAAAGTGGCGGCAGCGGTATGTTTGCCAAAGTACAACCCTATATCGGCCAAACCGCCACCTGGCTATTATCGCAAGCGGCACACATCGGGCGTTTCCTGATGCACTGCGGCCTAATGCTGATTTTTAGCGCCCTGCTCTACTACAAAGGTGAAGCGGTCGCTCAGGGCGTGCGCCACTTTGCGCTTCGTCTGGGACGCGAGCGCGGCGATGCGGCGGTGATACTGGCTGCACAATCGATTCGTGCTGTCGCGCTCGGCGTGGTGGTGACCGCCATCGTGCAATCGGTGCTGGGCGGCATTGGCCTCGCCATCTCCGGCATCCCCTACCCAACCTTGCTCACCGTCGTGATGTTCCTGTTTTGTCTGGCGCAGTTAGGGCCGCTTCTGGTGTTGATCCCGGCGATAATCTGGCTCTATTGGAGCGGTGATACCACCTGGGGCACTATTCTGTTGGTGTGGAGCTGTGTGGTGGGCACGCTGGATAACGTTATTCGCCCGATGTTGATACGCATGGGGGCCGATCTGCCCATGCTGCTGATTCTGTGTGGAGTCATTGGTGGCCTGCTGGCATTTGGCATGATCGGCCTGTTTATCGGCCCGGTGGTGCTTGCCGTGTCATACCGCTTGCTCTCCGCCTGGATGAAGGAAACGCCGTTGCCAGAAATCATTGCGGACGCCTCATCGCCGCCAAACGATCGTTCGACACGCTCGCAGTAACAACGGTTGCCGCAGCGTAATCTCCAGCGCTGCGGCAAACCTATCAATAGATAAATAATTTTAATGTTTTTCGTAACGTACCCACGGATTATTCTGATTTCCTATCAACATTCCGCGATGTTACATCAAATAGTTTGACAATACGCATCTCTTCGTGACAAATCCATTAAAAAAACGTTAACCATTAGGATGATTCTTAATGACTTAATGCCCCACAGCTTCTAGCATTATTCATGAAACGATTGTCAACCGTTGTCTTGCTGAACAAACGCATTTTGTAAGGACAACGCGAGTTTGCCAATGAGGTTTCCTCCTCGTCAGAGCTAGTAACGAATTGCTGTGTGTAGTCTTTGCCCATCCCCTAAGGTGGGCATTTTTTTGTGGTTACTCCTGTACTTTTCCGCTGCGGTTACTGAGAAATTGCGCCTCATCCTGTTTTTATCAATCTCCGCTTTGCAAGCGCGCAGTAATGGATTATTTCTAACGTCTCTTTTTATCAGGAGTCATTTTCTATGTCACATTCCCCACTGGCACGCAGGGTGTGCCTGATTCTCGTCAGTCTGGTGGTCTACAACACCGCGATGGCCGATAGCCGACCGTTGACCAGCCTGGAAGGTAAAACCATGGGGACGTTTTACAGCGTAAAAATCAGCGGCGACCTGCCTGAAGAGAAAGCGCATCTGCAACAAGAGATCGATGCCCTGCTTGAACAGGCCAACAACGATATCTCCACGTACCGCGAAGACTCTATCCTGTCACGCTTTAACCGTTATCAAGGTAGCGATCCGCAGCCCATTCCCGGCGGTATGGCAGACATCATTCTGGTGGCCCAACGCATTGGCCGGGCAACAGACAATGCCATGGATATTACCGTGGGGCCATTGGTGAACCTGTGGGGCTTTGGGCCACAAAAACAGCCGGTGACCATTCCTACTCAAGCACAAATCGATGACGCCCGTCAGCGCGTGGGCTTGCAGCACCTTACGCTTACCAGCAACAGCAAGGGCGAATGGCTGCAAAAAGATCTGCCGTCACTGTATGTGGATCTCTCAACGCTGGGTGAAGGTTACGGTGCCGATCTGTTAGCACAGTTGATGACACGCAAGGGCATTACCAATTATCTGGTTTCAGTCGGCGGTGCCATTTCAAGTCGCGGGGTCAATGGACAAGGGATGCCGTGGCGGGTAGCCATTCAAAAACCCACCGATAGTGAAAACGCCGTGCAAGCGGCAGTCGATCTGCAAGGGTATTCCATCAGTACCTCCGGCAGCTATCGCAACTATTTCGAACAGGACGGCAAACGCTACTCCCACGTGATAGATCCCAGCACCGGCCACCCGATTAACCATACGCTGGTGTCTGCCACCGTGATTGCCAAAACCGCGCTCGAAGCGGACGGTTGGGACACGGGGTTAATGGTATTGGGAACGGAAAAGGCGCTGAAAGTGGCCGAGCAGCACGGGTTAGCCGTTTATCTGATCACCAAAACAGACAACGGATTCGACACGGTGATGACCCCTCAGTTCAAGGCATTCTTGCAACAAGAGGCAAAACCGTAACGCTGAATGAGGGCGTTAAACAACAAGCCCCGGCATTGCCGGGGCTTGTTGTTACTGCACAATTACTTTTCTGCCAGCGTTAGCCAGGTCTGCACCACGGTATCCGGGTTGAGTGACAGGCTGTCAATGCCTTGTTCCATCAGCCAGATGGCGAAGTCTTCGTGATCGGAAGGACCTTGTCCGCAAATTCCCACGTATTTCCCCTGTGCCTTGGCCGCTTTGATCGCCATCGATAGCAGTGCTTTCACCGCCTCGTTGCGCTCATCAAACAGTTCAGACACCACGCCAGAATCGCGATCCAGACCCAACGCCAACTGCGTCATGTCGTTAGAGCCGATGGAGAAACCATCGAAATGTGCCAGGAACTGATCCGCCAGCAGCGCATTCGACGGGATCTCACACATCATGATCACCTTAAGGCCGTTCTCACCGCGTTTGAGCCCTTGCTGCGCCAACTCAGCGACTACCGCTTCCGCCTGCGCAACGGTGCGTACAAACGGGATCATCACTTCCACGTTAGTCAGCCCCATGTCATTACGCACGCGTTTCACCGCCGCGCATTCCAAAGCAAAGCACGCTTTAAAATCCGGTGACACATAGCGCCCGGCACCACGGAAGCCCAGCATCGGGTTTTCCTCATGCGGTTCATAGCGCTCGCCGCCCACCAGATTGGCGTATTCGTTGGATTTAAAGTCAGACAGACGCACAATAACGCGTTTCGGCCAGAACGCTGCCGCCAGTGTAGCAATTCCTTCCGTCAGGCGCGCAACGTAAAACTCAACCGGATCGTCATAGCCCTGCATCAGCCGTTTGATCTCTTTTTGCAGTTCTGGCGTTTGACTGTCGAACTCCAGCAACGCACGTGGATGCACGCCTATCATTCGGTTAATGATAAATTCCAGCCGCGCCAGACCGACGCCATCGTTGGGTAGACAGGCGAAATCAAATGCCCGATCGGGATTTCCGACATTCATCATAATTTTCAACGGCACCGGCGGCATCTCGTTGACTTGTGAACTCTTGACCTGAAACTCAAGCAGATCGGCATAGACGTATCCGGTGTCCCCTTCCGCACAGGATACGGTGGCTTTTTCGCCGTCATGGAGACGTTCAGTCGCATCGCCACAGCCCACTACCGCAGGAATACCCAGCTCACGCGCAATAATCGCTGCGTGACAGGTGCGCCCGCCGCGATTGGTTACGATAGCGGCGGCTTTCTTCATGATCGGCTCCCAATCCGGGTCGGTCATGTCTGTCACCAGCACATCACCTGCCTGAACCAGATGCATTTCACTAATGTCCTGAATCACTTTTACCGGGCCGGCACCGATGCGGTGACCGATGGCGCGGCCTTCCGCCAACACCTTGCCGCGGTTGATCAGTTGGTAACGCTCCATCACCTGACCGTTAGAGCGTACCGTCTCCGGCCGCGCCTGTACGATATAGAGCTTACCGGTGTGCCCGTCTTTCGCCCATTCGATATCCATCGGGCGACCGTAGTGTTTTTCAATAAGCAGCGCCTGATGCGCTAACGCTTCCACTTCGGTATCCGTGAGGCTGAAACGCACGCTCAGTTCTGCGGGCACATCCTCAATACGTACCTGTTTGCCGTGAGCCTGACTGTCGGCATACACCATGCGAATTTTTTTCGACCCCATGGTACGGCGCACAATGGCGGGTTTTCGGTTAAGCAACGTCGGTTTGTGCACGTAAAACTCATCCGGATTCACGGCCCCTTGCACCACCATTTCCCCAAGACCGTAGGCGGACGTGATAAACACCACCTGATCGAAACCAGATTCCGTATCCAGCGTAAACATCACCCCCGATGCGGCCAGATCCGAACGCACCATGCGCTGCACCCCGGCGGAGAGCGCAACGCCACGATGATCGTAGCCCTGATGCACACGGTAAGAGATAGCGCGATCGTTAAACAGCGAGGCAAACACATGCTTCACCGCCACCATTACCGCATCAATACCTTGCACATTGAGGAACGTCTCCTGTTGCCCGGCAAAGGAGGCATCCGGCATGTCTTCTGCCGTCGCGGAAGAGCGCACCGCAAAAGAAGCCGCTTTTTCCCCTTCGGACAGTTGATCGTAAGCCGCAGCGATCGCCTGCTCAAGTTCAGGCTGGAACGGTGTGTCGATAATCCACTGGCGAATTTGCGCACCCGCTTTAGCAAGTTGGTTCACGTCATCGATATCGGTACGATCCAACAGTTCATAGATGCGTTGGTTGATACCGCTTTGCGTAAGGAAATCATTAAACGCCTGCGCCGTTGTCGCAAAACCATTGGGAACCGATACGCCAAGTTCTGACAAATGGGTGATCATCTCACCCAAAGAGGCATTCTTGCCGCCCACCCGCTCAACGTCATGCATACCGAGCTGGTTATACCAAAGGACATTACGCAAATCAGGGCCGTTATTGGACATCGAAAATAATCCTTTCTGCATACGATTTCGGCCTGCATACCACAGGGTATGGAGACCATTGGGGAGATGTAACATGTTGGTTGGGCAATTGCCTCAACGCCATGAATGTAGCATAGCGTTTAACAAACCTGGGAAAGGTGAATCGTTCAACCTATGAAATAAAAACGATTTCACTGCTGAATCTTGCTTAACGGGGTAAAAATACAATACTGTAAAAGTTTAACTGGTTTATCATGAAGATAATGAAATGCCGTTTCATTAAAAATATCGTTCAACGCCAATTTTTGAACGAGTTTAGTCACTATTTTTCGCGGCCATAAAAGCAGGGGTTGATGTGGAAAGAAGCGTCTTTTATATCTCCGATGGTACCGCCATCACCGCCGAAGTGTTGGGGCATGCAGTACTTTCACAGTTTCCTGTCAACACGGTCAGCTACACGCTGCCGTTTGTGGAAAGTGAAGCGCGCGCCAACGCAGTACGTGAACGCATCAATACGCTCTACCAGCAAACGGGGGTGCGTCCTCTGGTGTTTTATTCCATCATTAGCCAAACCGTGCGGGATATTATTAACAGCAGCGACGGTTTTTGTCAGGATATCGTGCAGGCATTGGTGGCGCCCTTACAAGGAGAACTCAATGTTCCTCCCGCGCCAGAAGCCAACCGCACCCACGGTCTGACGGCTAAAAACCTCGGCAAATACGATGCGCGCATCGCCGCCATTGACTACACGCTCGCCCACGACGATGGCATTTCATTACGCAATCTCGATCAGGCACAGGTGATTTTACTCGGCGTGTCGCGCTGCGGAAAAACCCCCACCAGCCTTTATCTCGCCATGCAGTTTGGCATTCGTGCAGCCAACTACCCTTTCATCGCCGATGACATGGACAATCTGCGCCTGCCTGAAGCGCTGAAACCGTTTCAACACAAGCTGTTCGGCCTAACTATCGATGCCGAACGCCTGGCGGCTATCCGTGAAGAGCGGCGCGGCAACAGTCGCTATGCTTCATTGCGCCAGTGCCGGATGGAACTGAGCGAAGTGGAAGCGCTGTTTCGCCGTCACCAGATCCCTTATCTCAACACGACAAACTACTCCGTAGAGGAGATTTCCGCCAAGATCATCGATATATTAGGCATGAGTCGTCGCATGTACTAGTACATTATCATTTTTTAGCAAAAGCGGGTTGAATTGCCCCCTGATTCGGTTATCGTGGATGCCATGACTTCCCGACATGTCGTCGTAGCGAAGCAACCCATTTGGTAGGAGAAGGGGAAAACTGACACTCGCTTAGCGCCCAAAAGTCCCGCCGCCGTCTGACATGATGCGCGCGCCATTCACTCACGTCGCCTTATCTTCAGGAAGATAAACGCAGTGTGAGCGATGATTTATTTTCTATGCGCGTTCCCCCCTTGTTTCAGCGGCGTTTCTTTGCGAGACGAACCGCCATGTGACACAGTCCCCTGACCCACCCGTAAGCAGAGATATTGCATGTTAAAAACTGATGAGTTACGCAGCCAATGGCTCGATCGTCTGATCGCGCCGCAGGCGCTGCTGACACAACTGCCGGTTTCACCCGCAGTTGCGGAAAAAGTGACAACGTCACGAAAGAGAATAGAAAATATTCTCACGGGAAAAGATCCCCGGTTGTTGGCGATCGTTGGCCCCTGTTCCATCCACGATGTTGATGCCGCGCTCGACTATGCTCGGCAGCTCTCAGTGCTGCGCACTCGCTATCAGGATCGGCTGGAAATCGTGATGCGTACCTATTTTGAAAAACCTCGCACCGTTGTGGGCTGGAAAGGGTTGATTTCCGATCCAGCCCTTGATGGCAGCTATCAGGTCAATCACGGTCTGGCATTGGCACGTCGTCTGTTATTGGATATCAATGCACTCGGCTTACCGACGGCAACGGAATTTTTGGATATGGTCACCGGGCAATACATTGCCGATGTCATCAGTTGGGGTGCCATTGGCGCGCGAACCACGGAAAGCCAAATCCACCGTGAAATGGCCTCTGCCCTCTCCTGCCCGGTGGGTTTCAAAAACGGCACCGACGGCAATCTGCGTATTGCTATCGATGCCATCCGTGCCGCACGCGCATCGCATCTGTTTCTGTCGCCGGATAAACAAGGGCAAATGACCATCTACCAGACTCACGGCAATCCCTATGGTCACATCATTCTGCGCGGCGGAAAAAATCCCAATTATCACGCCGCCGATATTCAGGCCGCCTGCGAGCTGCTGCGCGAATTCACCTTGCCGCCACAGTTGGTAGTGGATTTTAGCCACGGCAACAGCTACAAGCAGTACCAGCGACAAATGGATGTGTGCGCCGACGTGTGTCAACAGATACGCTCGGGTTCACGCGCTATTGCAGGCGTTATGGTGGAAAGCTTTCTGGTTGAAGGTCAGCAACCGTTGGCTGCGCCACAAACGCTGGTTTACGGCAAATCGATTACCGATGGCTGTCTGGGCTGGCAGGAGACTGAAACCCTGCTTGCACAGTTAGCCGGTGCGGTAGACAGCCGCTTCTAACGCCCTACTGCCTCTCAACCGCGCATGGCCATTCCTGGTCGTGCGCTGCTGCTCCATCATCCTCTGCTGGCTTATCGGTTTCCGACGTATTAAGAAATCTTCACTTGATGTCACCTTTTGGCAACATGAAAATGATTCTCATTTATTAAGTAAAATATTTCTAATACGATAACACCCATCGCAGAACGACCACAGGAACAGACAATGCCGAACGCGATTTATGATCAATACCTGCAAGCCAAAAACAACAATCCCCGCCAATACGCCCGTGATATCGCCACGGCGCTCGGCATCAGTGAAGCAGTGTTGACGCACGCACGCGTCGGTCATGACGCACAACGCTTGCAAGGCGATGCCAAGCGCTGGCTGCTGGCGCTGGAGAAGGTCGGCCAGACCAAATCCATCACGCGCAACACCTATGCGGTACACGAGCAGGTCGGCGTTTACCAAAACCAACATTTGGACGGTCATGCGGGTCTGATCCTTAACCCTTACGCGCTGGATCTTCGCCTGTTTTTGCATCAGTGGAATGTGGCATTCAGCCTGCGGGAAGAGACCGCGCGTGGCGAACGCCAGAGCATTCAATTTTTTGACCATCAGGGTGATGCTATCCTAAAGGTATATGCCACCGAACAGACCGATATGACGGCTTGGGATGCCTATCTGGCCGAATTTGTCACAGACGTGAACCCAGAGGTGCAGTTACGTCAGGAAACCCCAGCGGCCACTCAGGCACCCAGCATCGACCAGGCGGCATTTGAAGCCGAATGGCGTGCCATGACAGACGTACACCAATTTTTCATTCTACTCAAACGCTATAACCTTACGCGTCAACAGGCTTTCCGCGCCGTTAAAGACGATTTGGCCTGTCGGGTCGATAACAGCGCCCTGTCGCAGATTCTGGCCGCCGCGCAGCAGGATCAAAATGACATCATGGTATTCGTTGGCAGCCGTGGCTGCGTACAGATTTTCACCGGCCCCATCGCACGGGTAGAGAAAATGGCGCAGCACGCGGCGTGGATCAACATTTTCAACCCGGATTTCACCCTGCACCTGATTGAAGATGCGATTGCCGAAAGCTGGATCACCCGTAAACCGACCGCAGACGGTATCGTCACCAGCCTGGAACTCTATGCGGCTGATGGCACACAAATCGCACAGCTGTTCGGCCAGCGCACCGAAGGCACGCCGGAACAGGCACAATGGCGCACACAAATCGAGGCGCTCACGGCAAATAAGGAACTGGTCGCATGAAAAACTGGCTCTACGCACTGCTCCTGACGCTGCCGCTGGGCGCCAGCGCCAATGAACGGATCGTCTCCATTGGCGGTGATGTCACCGAAATCATCTATGCGCTTGGCGCTGAGCAGCAACTTATCGCCCGCGACAGCACCAGCCTGCACCCGGCCGCTGCGCAAGCACTACCGGATGTTGGCTATATGCGTCAGTTGAATGCGGAAGGCATTCTGTCGCTAAAACCGTCGTTAGTGATTGCCAGTGAGTTGTCACAACCCTCTCTGGTACTCAAGCAAGTGGCAGACAGCGGCGTGAAGGTGGTCATGGTGCCGGCACAGCCGACGCTAGAAAGCATTCCGCAGAAAATCAACACCATTGCACAGGCGCTGCACAAAGAGAGCGACGGCAAAGTGCTGACCGACCGTTATCAGCAGCAGGTATCTGCCGTGGCACAGCAACCGCTGCCCGTCAAAGCGCTGTTTGTGCTCAGTCACGGTGGCATGACTGCCATGGCAGCAGGAAAAAATACCCCCGCCGATACAGTGATCCGTGCCGCCGGGTTACAAAATGCCATGCCTGACGTAGTGCGCTACCAGCCGCTATCGCAAGAAGGTGTTATCGCCAGTGCGCCCGATCTGTTGTTGATCTCCGCACAGGGTTTGCAGAGTTTGGGTGGCGAAGAAAAAATCTGGCAATTGCCCGGCGTTGCGCTGACCCCGGCAGGCAAACACCGCCGCGTGGTGGTGGTCGATGATATGGCAATGCTCGGCTTTACGCTGGAAACCCCAGCGCTGTTAACCACGCTGCGTCACGCCGCCGAGCAGGTAAAATGAGACTACGGCAACGCCCCCGCCTGATTCTGGCGGGGCTGGTGTGTTTCACGCTGCTGTTGATGCTGGGTGCCGCCAATATGGGGGCACTCACCCTCTCCTTCCGCCAACTGTGGCATGCGCCGCTCAGTGACCCGCTGTGGCATATCTGGCTCACTATTCGCCTACCGCGCGTCCTGCTGGCACTGCTAGTGGGTAGCGCACTCGCCGCGGCTGGTGCTGTGATGCAGGGGCTGTTCCGCAATCCGCTGGCTGACCCCGGTTTACTTGGCATTAGCAGCGGAGCCGCATTGTTTGTCGCGTTTGCACTATTGATGCCTTTGGGCCTTCCCCCACTGTTGGCACTCTATAGCCCGATGCTGGCTGCCTTCGCCGGCAGTCTGGCGGTGACAGCTATTTTGTTTATGTTGGGGCGCGATGAACGCGGCGGCGTTACGCGTCTGCTGTTAACCGGCATTGCTCTGAATGCGCTGTGTGGCGCGGCCGTTGGCGTACTAACCTACATCAGTAACGATCAGCAATTGCGTCAGTTTTCACTCTGGGGTATGGGCAGCCTGGGACAAGCCCAGTGGCCGGTGTTGCTGGTCGCCGCTTCTCTGGTCATTCCCGCCATGGTGTGCGTACAGTGCTATGCCCGCAAACTCAATCTGATCCAGTTGGGCGATGAAGACGCACACTATCTGGGCGTGAAGGTAAAGCAGACCAAGCTGATATTACTGCTGCTCAGCGCACTGCTGGTAGGCACGGCGGTAGCGGTCAGCGGCGTCATTGCGTTTATCGGGTTGGTCATCCCGCATCTGGTACGCATGAACCTGAGTGCCGATCACCGCTGGTTGCTACCGGGTTCAGCGCTGGCGGGCGCGGGGTTACTTATCATGGCCGATACGCTGGCACGAACCCTGCTAGCACCGGCGGAAATGCCCGTAGGTTTGCTCACCAGTCTGATAGGCGGCCCCTACTTCCTATGGCTGATTGTCACGCACAAGGGAAGCACCCATGACTAACCGTCTGACGGCCCAGCATCTGCACTATCAGGTTGCCGGACGCACATTGATTGATGATGTTTCGTTGGACATCAATAGCGGTGAGATCGTCGCCATTATTGGCCCGAATGGCGCGGGAAAATCCACGCTGCTGCGTCTGCTCACTGGCTATCTGGCCCCCGACAGCGGTGAGTGTCAGTTGGCCGGAAAAGCACTTGCTGACTGGAAGCCCGATGCCTTGGCCAAAACCCGCGCCGTCATGCGTCAGCACGGTGCGCTGAGTTTTCCGTTTAGCGTACGCGACGTGGTTGCCATGGGGCGTGCGCCCTATCGTCATGACTACGCCGGTGACAGCGTGGTCGATCGTGTCATGGCGTTAACCGAATGCACCGCGTTAGCCCAGCAGGATTATCGCCACCTTTCCGGCGGTGAACAGCAGCGCGTGCAGTTGGCACGCGTGCTGGCACAGTTATGGCACCCGACACCGACGCCCTGCTGGCTGTTTCTGGATGAACCGACATCGGCGCTCGATCTCTATCATCAGCAACACCTGTTGCGTCTGCTCAAGCAGCTCACACAACAGCAACCCCTTGCGGTGTGCTGCATCCTGCACGACCTGAATCTGGCCGCGCTGTATGCCGATCGCATTGCTCTGCTGCATCAGGGAAAACTGGTGGCGCAAGGCACTCCGCAAGCAGTATTGCAAAGCGAAACGCTCACGCAGTGGTATCAGGCCGACGTGCTGGTGCATCCGCATCCCGACGACGCGACACCGCAGGTTTTTCTGCGCCGCTAGCCTAGCTGGAACAAGACACTTCCAACGCTTTACCCCACGCTGGCGGTGCTGCCGCCAGCGATTCATATTCAGGCTGCTCGTCATACGGACGAGAAAGCGCCTGATGCAACTGCGTCAATGGACCTATATCATCCTGCTCAGCGGCTTCAATCGCCTGCTGCGCCAGATAGTTACGCAGAATATATTTTGGATTGGCCGCTTTCATGCTGCGCTGACGTTCAGCGTCACTCCGCGTCTCCTGCGCCAGCCGAGCACGATAGTCGCTAAACCAGGCATCAAATGCTGCCCGGTCGATAAACAAGTCACGCAGCGGCGACTCGGTATCCTGCACGTTGGTATCACTTAGCAGGCGGAAAGTGCGGGTATAGTCACTGCGCTCACGCGCCATCAGGTTCAGCAACCCCACCAGCAGATCGTTATCTCTGGCATCCGCATCAAAAAAGCCCAACTTGGCGCGCATCAGTTGACCAAAATGCGCCATCAGAGCCGATTCATAGCAACCCAGCGCGGTTTCAAGTGATTCCACCGGCAACAATCCAGAGAGAGCCTGCGCTAAGCGATGCAAGTTCCACAGTGCCACGGCGGGCTGGTTGTCAAAGGCATAACGACCGTGGTAATCGGAGTGATTACAGACAAAGTCAGGTTGATAGTCATCCATAAAACCGTAGGGGCCATAATCGAACGTCAGGCCAAGGATCGACATATTGTCAGTATTCATCACACCGTGGGCGAACCCCACTGCCTGCCAATGAGCAACCATGCGCGCCGTGCGTTCAATAATGTCCGTAAACCACAGCGAGTAGCGTTGTTCATCGTGCTGCCAGTGCGGCCAGTGGTGCGTGATGGCGAAATCGGCCAGTTTTTTCACCTGTTCCGGCTGCCGTGCATAGTAAAAATGCTCAAAATGCCCGAAACGCAGATGACTTTCGGCAACGCGCATTAGCATCGCCCCCTGCTCCTGCTGTTCGCGCTGAACGGGTTCATCGCTGGTAACAATCGCCAAGGCGCGCGTAGTAGGAATGCCCAGATGATGCAGTGCTTCCGACGCGAGAAATTCGCGAATCACCGATCGCAGCACCGCTCGGCCGTCTCCCATGCGCGAATAGGGGGTCAACCCTGCACCTTTCAGATGCCACTCCATGCTGGAACCGTTCGCGAGTCGCTGCTCCCCCAGCAAAATCCCCCGACCATCGCCCAGTTGCCCGGCCCATACGCCAAACTGATGGCCGCTATAGACCTGCGCCAACGGCAGCATGCCGGGCAGCAGCGTCTTTCCTTGCCAGATATCACTGTGTTCAGGCTGAAACCAACTGACAGGCACCCCCAACTGCTCCGCCAGTTCCGCGCTATGATACAGCAAGCGAGCACCCTGTAACGGTGTGGGCGAAAGCGCCGTGTAGCATCCGGGCAAAGCGTCATGGTAGTGATGGGTAAATCGTAATCCCTGTGTCATCGTCATTCTGTCACTCTACTGCGTCTGTCAGACTTGAGTGTAGAACGTCAACAAGGAAATAAACACGGAGGAAATATAGGGATACTGGTTTACGCCGCCGGCGTCAGTTCCTGCTCCAAGGCATGCAGCGGGATGGCGGGCCACAGCTTACCTTGTACCGCATCCACCTTGAGGTGATGCACTTTTTTCAAATGCTCGGGCGTATCAATCCCTTTCGCGATCACCCCAAGGCCTTGCTGGTGGCTTTTCATCACGTTAAGCAGCGGATCCATGATCAGGTCAGGGGCCGGACGCGAGAGAATATCCCACACCAGTTTCGGATCGATTTTCACATAGCTCAGTAAACCATCATGGAACGCCTTGAGGTTTACCTTGCCTGAGCCGAAATTATCCAGCCACAGGGGAAACATGTTACTGAGTTCGGTAATGCCACGGTTTCCTTTACCTTCACCGAGATGAGGAAACGCCTCGTTAATCTCCAGATGGACAAAGGGTAATGCGCGGATCGCATTGCGGCGTGGAATCGATGCCATCAGCAGTTCAGCACAATGCTTCTCAATGCGCCACACCAACAAAAACCGGTGCAGTTTCAGCCACTCCGCTTTGCGTTGAATGATATCGATTTGTTCATCCAGCAGCGCCAGCTTTTGCGCCGTGGTCAACATACTCATCAGGATATCGCCCGGCACGGTGAGTTTGCCATCCGCACTATTGAAACAACCGGTCATTTCCAGGGCCAATAACCGCTCATCTCGGCTATAAATGGGCCAGAACAGGTATTCACTTTCGTAGTCAATGTCTAAGGCGATTTTCATGGTCGATGTCTGCGCAGATAAGCGTGCAATATCACTCTAACGCCAACAATGGGCGCTCAACAATCCCTTTTTCGTTATCCTGATGCTCCCCTTACAGTGATGTCATGCTGTTAACGATATAGGCATGACAGCTGCCACCTGCTCACGTTATTACACGACGCTATCCAAGATCTTCTCTAAAACGTTCTGCGCTTGATGTTTGCGTAAATAGTCCCCCCTCACTCGTCCACGCCTGCGACACCGAGCGCCACATCGACGCGACATCCCGTGAGGTCACGGCCGGCAACAATCCCTCTGATTGCGGGTGTTCGGTGTTAAACACCAACCAGATGCCGGAATGATCTTTTAGCATCGAAGCCCAAAAAAGCGGGACGTTATGACTATACAACGCCATACGTCCGTGATGACCACTGCGCATGTCCATCGCAGCAACCGCGGTGGGACCCACATGGCTGTGCACTTCCAAACCTTGCCATGTGGAAGATCCTTCCATCAGAAACCCGACATTCTTCATTCCTTGCTTCTGCCGTGGAGAGCAAAATCCGATTGCACCTAACGAATATTCTCCGCCAGCCACGTGTTCACCTGCTGCAGCTCTGACTGCTGTTCAGGAAATTGTTCAAACAGCGCTTCGCCCGCCGCGATGATATCGTGCACACGGTATGCGCAGCCCTGCAAGGCCTGCGCCAACGCCTCTAACGGCGCGGTGTTCAAGCTATCCGTAAACAGCTGACTGCGCGTAATGATGCCGCGATCGACATCCATATGCAGCTCAATGCCCCCCCACGGGAAGCGCGTATCCAACATATGGGTAAAATCCGGGGCCTGACCAAAATTCCATTCCCAACTGCTTTGCTTGGCAAATTGCTCACGAAAACCGGGGAGATCGGGCATTTGTGCGGGTGAGATGTGCTCCGCCGTGCAACTGTCTGCGTAGTAGGCAAAAAACGCGTCACGCACCGCCTCACACACTTGCGCGTGATCGACCGTCGGCAACAATTCCACCAGATTGGCAACCCGAGAACGGACGGAGGTGATACCTTTGGCCTGTAATTTCTTCACATCCGGGTTGAGGTAATTTGCCAGACGTGAAAGATCGGCGTTGAGCAACAGCGTACCGTGGTGAAAGCCACGATCCTTGGTTTCCCGGTAGGCAGAACCCGACACCTTGCGTTCACCATCAGGCGTATCCACCACCAGATCGTTACGCCCTGAAGCCGAAGCCGCAACGCCCAACGTGGTCAGCGCATTAAGAATAATGGCGGTTGAAACGCTTTTATCGTAACCCGGTTTTCCCGCCATAAAGGTAAAGCAGGTATTGCCCAAATCGTGAAACACGGCGCCGCCCCCGCTGCTGCGACGCGCCAGCTTGATGCCATCCTCCTCCATCTTACGGGTATTGCACTCTTTCCACGGGTTTTGTGCCCGACCAATCACCACGGTAATAGTCAATGTTGCACACAAACCAAAAATTGTAATTCGATACTATTGAACCACACAAAGAAAAAAGGGAACCAAATGGTTCCCTTCTGTAGTAGTACTGACAATCATCCACGAGGTGGGAATGGGTCATTACCATATGAATCTTTATCACGGATACGTCCATCAGGGCGATGAATTACAAGTTCACTTTCTTGCCGTTGAGCAATGCCTCTACCATAATCGATTGCTTCACGCTGTGTATCGAAAGTTTTGGTTACGCGATCACTACCCTCGCTACGAACAGCCCATTCACCATTGTGTGGTACTACATGTTGGTTCTTACCCATTTTGCAGCCCTCTGGAAGTGTAATAACGAATCACAAGAATACTATATATAGTGCGTGTAATTACGTCAAACACTATATGTAGTATTTTGTTACGTTCCAATCAAAACAAGCAGAACCCGCCACACATCGTCGAGTGGTACTACTGGTAAAATGACGCCCATCAATGCCAACAAAGGCACGAAAACGAAATTCCACGCCACAATGAAAGTCAACACATAACCCAAGCACTGACGCCATGTGAAGCCCTTACGAGTCTCTTCAAGGGTGATCTGATTCTGTTCATGACTGTTCTGTGCCTGTAGCTCGTCTTTTGATTGTTGACGCTTGGTAAAGTACCCAACGCCGCTTTTGACCAAATCAATGATCGTTGTTATCCATAACATTTAATGCCTCCTGCTTCTGTTGGACGATGTAACACCACGCCCTGTATCCTTTGTGCTGTAATGGGAACGCCATGAGTACTACAACATCATGTACGCTTCCCTCTATGATCCATTGTGTTGAATCCCCTACTTCTAAAGTTGGTTCATTCCCCTTGAGAAAGCTGACAGCGAGAAGATCACCGCCAGTCTTAAGTACTTTCTTTTTTATTAACTTATGCGTAGCAAACACTTTGTCGTAGGGATATGTGGTTGAACATGGTATTACTCCGCATAATGTCTGATCCTGTAGTTCCGTATGCGGATAACATGGGAACTGATTGATGTATTGACTTAATTCCATTTAAATTGAAAACTCCCTTTCATTGAATTAAATTCTTTTTGAGCATATCGGCTCGTTTGTTTATAGAAGTCGAATAATTGTTTTCTCTTCCTACTTGCAATAATGCCTATGACTCTTTCTATTCTTGATTTGCGTTTAGGTGATTTAGTATCAATGATGTATTTACGATTACCACTACTAACAGTTTTATATCTTCCCGATTTCAATCTTGAACGTAAACCTTGAATGTTACCTTCTGCCGTCAACTTGGCTGAACTAGTGGGAATAATTTTTGATCCTGCTTTCTCAGCACTACCTAAAATAAACTTTAAGTACTTGGCCTGATTTGGCTGCACGATGATATTATTGTATACAGTACTTGATGATTTACTATTAGTGGCTCGAAAACGTATTGCTTTCTGTGTGAATGGTACAGCACCGCCTTTTACCTTGTTGATATCATCCTGTATTTGATCTGATATTAACTTAGATCTTCTTGTTAGCTCAGTTTGGAAATCCCTGCCCCATTGTTGACCATTACGGTTTAATTGGCTAGCAATATTCTGAGGACTATTATTCCATTGAAACTTTATATTAGCCATGAAAGTATCTCCTGAATTATATTTGTAGTACTACCATTATTTTTAATCAAGCGTGTCTTAGTCATGATAGCTTTGTTGAGACATTGACTATCTGAACCGAATATACTGATTAAAGCAGTCTCTACCAACGCCGCCTCTTGTACTGTAGGAAAACACCATAGAATTTTCTTGGTATGATTTTCACCATCTTCAATGTACTGCTTTACTGTCTTGGAACTTGAATTATAGATAGGCCAGTTACTTTCTTTTGTATCATCAGTACGCTGATTAATATGTTTGATCTTTTGATAACATTGTTTAACTCCAATGTAGTACTCCCCACTTTCAGGAAATTCTATTAGATAAACAAACGCTGCATATTCAGGTACATCATCCAATGACCAATCTTGAGGGTTGAACATACTCCATTGCGTGTCCATGACTCACCCCCTAACTACATAGGCGATCATGTCGTCTACTCTTCCGGCGGTTTGCCTGTACCAAAGACTATCTTTTACTTCTATGATTGCAGTTGCATAGTTTCCAGAACTTAAAGCACTTAGGAACTTCTTAAAGCCAAGTGTTTTAGTCAATCCAAGTTGAAAAACCATCATCACAAGAAAATCATTCCAACGTGAATCTTCGGGGATCTTAACGTTTAATTTCTTAACATCTTGTTTTGCTCGTTGGATATCTGCATGAAGTAATAAATCCGCTTCAACTTCTGATATACCATTCTTGAATGCTTGTTTCTCGTTTGATAGTACTAAATGACCATAACCGATAGTTTCATTTCCAAGATGATCCTTATATATATGAAAATTCCCATCACGATAATAGCCCAATTTTGCCTGATATTGTTTAGTACCTTCATACTGTTTTAATTTTTGATACAAATCCATTTGTACTTTCTCCATAATGATTTCTATACATCTATTTATGGAGAAACAAAAAAAGTGGCCTACAATGAGGCCACCTGTTACTTATCGAGAATGGTTAAGATCCTGACGATATTCTGATTAATTTGTGTTAGTTGTTCTTCGAGTTTCTCAAGATTATCTTTAATAGCTTCCTGTTCAGTTTTCAAAGTACTGATACTTTGTTTTACAAGTGCTGTTTCAGATTCCAGTTTTGTGACTCTATCGGTTAGTGATTCACCATCACGTTTTTTATCCCTATATAGTGTCCAGAAAAAACCAAGTACCCCAACGACACACAATATAATAGTTATTGTGCCATCCATTATTAGTTCCTATTATTGTTATTATCTACTGTAGTATTTATTATAATTAAAAATAATCAGAAGCAGAAATAATAGGTATTGGTAGAATGACTACGGAGCCAGTTACTACAGGAACCCATGCTTGCCCAAGTGGAATACCCGAAACCATAACCTCACCACCTTGGAATACTTGTATTTTATTATCATACATTCTACAGGCAGCATTAAGTACTACATGTCGAAAACGGTTATCAATGTTATCAATCGTGGTTGGACGTATGAAAGTACCATAACTTCTTACAAGTGGAACCATACCATCAGCAATTGGTAAATCAGCGACATCGAATGTACCAGGCCATGACGTACCATTCCATTTTGGATAGTGCATGGTATTCCTTAATCTCAATGGTGGATAATCAGATGAAAAGGTAATTTGATTTGCTTCGTTTCTAATATTAATACCAATCGGTGTCTCTGGAATATCGAAACCACTTGAGAACACCACCAATTGCATATCAAGTTCAGTAGTAGTATCAACATTTGCAGACTGATCCGTATATATGAAAATTTTTTTATCAGAAGAAAGTTTAATACCATGTGTCTGTAAATTCCAACGGGCATATACAATGGCGTTATTATATGCTGGTATTGTTGTTGGAATAGCGAAACCACTTTTCACTTTACCTGAGTACTTCCATACACAAGCCCCAGCCGTTCTACCATCTACTATTACGTTATAGTCTGACCCACCATAGATACCAAAACCAAATCCAGCAGCCGGAGAAGCACCACCAATTTCAAATACATGAAGGGGAAAACTCATTTCTGGATACTTTCTGTCATATGGACTAACATTACCATATATTAAACCCGCCCCCATGTTAGTTATACCATACTGTATTGATTGACGATCCTCGCTCAATTTAACATCATAGAATGTGGCAATACGATCTATGTTTGCCGTTGCCAATTCATTTGCACCATTTTCAAGAATAAAATAGATAGTACTCCCTGCCGTGGGTTTACGGGGAAGAGTAACCCACATTGCATTGTTAGTTACTCTTCCCAAATAATTCATATATCTACAACCTTCATCCATTATAAACTCTCTTCCAATTGTATTAGAAAAGAATTTAACGCCCATACCTGCCATTATATTACCCCTATTGATACTCTTAATATGTTATTCGAATCATATACTCGTAACCCTGTTTCATCTAATTCAATACGTTGACCAGTTGAAGCAGATTTAAGCTCTAATTTACCCGCATTAGTACCGGATTTACCAAGTCGCCAACCTGAACCAGAAGACCAGTTATCACTTTGAATATCACCAGCTATTTTAGCATTGGTAATTTGAGCATCAGCAATCTTAGCAGAAGTGATCTGTGCATTACCTATCTTGGCGTTTGTGATACTGCCATCAGCGATCAAGGCAGTACCGATACTCGCATTTTTAATCATCGCGTTATTCAGATACACAACACCGCCATCAATAGTAAACGGACTCTTAGCGTTAGTAGTACTGGCAGCAGGAGAAACAACAAACTTATCAGCAACGAAATAGATTGCACTATTAGTACTTGCACCTGAATTAGCGACTAATTTAATACCAGATACAACACCATTTGCATTCGCAGTTAATGAATAGGTTGAGTTAATATTGTTCGTTAATGTATTTATTGACGTATCTATTTTTGTATTAACTGTAGCAATGTTATTATTCAAATTAGTTTGTACTTGACTAATAGATGTGGCATTTGCATTTTGATTACTAACAACCGTACTTTGCAATGTTGAGATATTCGCCCTTGCGATATCATCTGTACTTGATGAATAACCGATTACACCTTGACCTGAAGTAACCATAACATCATCTATAATAAATCCATCACCTGCTATACTATTACCTGTTCTCGTAACATATAACTCCTGTCGTGTGCTAATCCCAGCATTCCAGAAAATATAAAATGCGTATCGTTGCCATTCAGTGCTTAGATTAGGATTTAATACAGTCTGTGTAGTTGATGGTTGCGGATTGTTCCATGCTAAATTACAGCCACTAAAACCAGTACCATTAATCTTTTTAGCGTAAAAGCTAACCGTGTACCATTGCCCACTTTTCCATAGTGGAATATTAACGCCTGTAAATACACCGTGTGTAGATGTACTGGACGCATTAAATGTTACTTGCATTGCCGAGCCACTAAGACGACCAATAGGTTTTGAAACCGTATTAGATACACCTGAATTATTATAAACATTCCATCCCTCAGCGGTTGTTGTGCTGCCTAATTCGAATGAACTATTTTGTAGTAAATTTCCACCAACATTTAATAAAGTACTTGTAATACTATTAAACTGGTTTGCATTCGCTGTATTCTGAGTACTAACTGCATTTGATAAATTAGTTAGATTACTGTTTGTAGTGTTAGCTTGACCGGTAAATTTGGTATCAAGTGCATTAATTTGTTGTGCATTGGACGTTTGGTTATCACTAATAGTCTTTTGCAAATTAGTGATGGTTGCGTTAGTACTGTTCAACTTAGTATTAAAACTTGATTCCAACGTATTGTTAGCTGTAGTTTGTGCGGTGTTGTTATTTGCTACGGTAGTTTGTAAATTAGTAATATTCGAGTTAGTGGTATTCAATTTTGTATTGAATGAACTTTCAAGATTAGTGATTAAAGTACTGTTAGCCATATCACCATCACTAACGGTTTTTTCTAATGTTGTTATTTTACTATTGGTATCTGATATTTTAGTATTCGTCGATGTTTCAAGTGTCGTAATTTTCTGATTTAAAGCACTATCCGCCGTGGTATATGCAGTTGTTAATTTTGTCTCACTTGCAGTAATCTTATTACCCGTATCGGTATTGATTTCGCTTTTAGCCTGAGTGATTTTAGTTGCAGTATTGTTATTCGCCGTTTGAATAGCATTCGCCATCTGATTATCTGCGTATGTCTTGGTACTCGTTATCTGAGAATCAGTATATGTTTTGGCATTAGATATTTGCGTATTAGTATATGTTTTAGCATCATCAAGTACTGTAGATAGTTCACTACTGAGATCTAATAAGTCCTGAATATTATCGATATCATCTTGTGAGAATTGATAATCACTTTTTACAGTAATAGATTGTTCAGTACTGAATACAATATTATCAGTACCAAATACATCATAGTGACCAACTTTAATCCCATATGTACCATCATCAAGATTGATACTGGTAAACTCTGTTTCCGTCGTATTGATTACAGTACTGTTAGTGCCGTCAATAATAGTGATCTGCGTACCTGCATAATCCTTTTCAGTACTTTTTTTCCATGAGACATAGACACTCCCAAAACCACCTTTCATTTCTACGTTAACTGGAATGGCATGTTGTTTGTTCTCTACAGTAAGTTTAACTTCTGCTGAGTATGTTCCAGAATTATAGCCATGAGCAATAATACCAATGGTAGGTTTACGGCCTACAGCATTTAGGTCACGTGTTAAATCAAAATTCGTTGATGTAGTACTGAATGATTTAATATAGGTACTTCCATTATACAATCTGACTTCATAATATCTGTAGTAATCACTAAATTTCTTACCATTCACTACTAAATTACTTTGTTCATCCCATTGAAAACGAAAATCCTGTGAGTCTGTAACTAATGTACTGGTAGTACTGTTTACTAATTTCAATCCAGTGATTGAAGGTAATGTAAAATTATATTCAGGTGTGATATTTCCAGTACTGATCAATGCTGATACATACCCTAAATTATTATATGCCTGTACTGCGAATTGATATGCATTGGTTGTTGGTAATGATATTTCAAATGATGATGTATATCTGTTAACTGAACCAATATCAATCCATGTATTTGAAGTACTTTCACGATACTTAACATAGTATCCAGCAATATTATAATCAGTACTATGATCCCATGTAACCGTAACAACATTACCAGTACTTGATGTCCCCTTCCTGACTACTTGGATATTACTTGGAGCAATTACGGTTGTTGCATCAGGTAGATTAGTTTTAAATCCATCCTGTGGGAATATACCGGTGTCAGTACCTTCATAAATTTCATCATAATATTCAACACAAGATAATTGGCATAAGCCTATCTGTTCTGCGGAGAATGGTAGCGTTTTACTAACCACACGGAATTTCTTATCTACATAACCTAATTCACTATAGGAAATGGTAATCACATCCCATACTGAGATATCAAGGGCATCATAGGTGTTGAATTGGATAGTACTGTTAACGTACTTCGATTTTAAAACCTCTGGATTGACAAGGAATGCTAACTGCTCTTTATCCTGTACTAATAAGTAATCCTCATCTTTTTTCTTGATTGTTCCATCTTTAACCAATATATCACTTTCCATAATATTACTAGGAAAACGAACAACATCGTTTGCATAGTCATTCTTTGGATTGGTATAGGATGCATCAATACAGTTATAGTAATCATTCTGACTACCTGACGTTAATTGTACTTCACCAATGATATTATCTTCTGAAAATGATGCTATTGGTAAATCAGCTACATCAAGTGCAAGTCTGAATTGACTACCAGATTGATAAAGTACGCCACCGAATGTTTGTAATATGGATTCAATATTGCGTTTAAATGTTTTATCGTAAGAAATCGTACCATTACAGTATAATTGATTATTTTCACAGTACTGTGCTGCTATACGAAAATTATCTAGATCAATATCTGTAGGATCTATACCTAATCCGAAATATGTATCAGTAATATAATCTGTTAGGATTGAAACAGGGTTTGAAGATGTTTTAATTGTATTCGTTAAAATGTCATTAATCTTACGCCCACGCATTTCAACGGCTAATGCATAGTTATAATTTACTAAAATACCATCAATTTGACTATCTTGTGTCTTGCGAATAACAGAAGTGATAGTAACAAGCCCGTCACCACGCATTGCATCAGTCCAACGTTCACCGCCATATTGTTTTGCAAGTGACATTGAACCATTATACGAATCCTTAGCACCGAATCGTACTTCTAACTGTAAGTACGGTCTAAAACGATCTTTAATGTAAGATGAAGTTACAATCCCTTCTTTTGTTATTGGCTGATTTAGTACTGCCACATTATCAAAATACAATTGATTGATGAAGTTATCGACTTCACCAAGGCTAATACAGTGTACAGTACATAGATAATTTCCCGTTTCGTTTTGAACATTTTGCCACGCTATGATTGAGCCTGTTTTGATCAAAGCATCATGTTCACCACCGTAGACAATCGGAATGCCCGTGCTTGGCGATGTTGACCTTGATGATTGACTTGATGTTGATGAGTATTGAGTATTCCCAAGATCTCCCACCTTCATCATCATTGAAGAGGCAAGATAAGAGGCTGCCGCTGCTGCTACCCCTGCTGCAATAACCCATCCTATCGATAATGATGCTGCGTAGGCTGCACCTGCCGCTGATAAACCAGCAATGATCGCCCCTACTGCTGCTGCTACTGCCATAATGTTATTTCCCTATATAATAAATCTCCCATTCATCCGATGAACAGAAGTGTGTTAATTCATATTTGTTATTAGTGTTATTGAGTACTAAAACCTTTCCATTCCAATAAGTACTGGCATGATTACCCTTAAGTAATACGCATCCATTATTCGGAATCGATTGTTTAGTAGTCCCTACAGTATTTAGCAGATCACGCAAAGTTGGATATTCGGTATTCTTGGAATATAACCAACCAGATTTAGGATCATGATATTTACCGTAATAGATATCACGGTAGTTTGTTTCTAATTGAATATCTATTATCGTTAATGCGAGTATATGACAATCATTAATACCGTAGACTAATTCTTGATTTAGTAGGCTTTGAATATATTTTAAGATTTCCATATCTGACTACTTTGTACAACACCGATAAGATCAAAGAACTTATCCCCTTGATGAACTGATTGATGCACACTCGTTGAACTTAAAACACGTTGTGTTTGATCTAACTTCTTCCAAGTACTGTTAATATTAATGGTTAATTCGTTTTTACCTTCAAGTGGATTAATGTCAGTACTAAAACCATCGATATAGCCAGTAAAATAACGTATATGACTTAAGACAACACCATTAGCAGGATTAAGAATAGTCATGTATATGTTCACTTTTGCGTTGTTTAGAGTGCCGTTAAGGGCCATTGAAAGATATGATTGCTGTACATTTGCTACTTTGAAAGAAGTACCGTTATTATTAATGTCCTTCTTCTCGGTGACAGTACTAAAACTAGAATCAAGAAAATCAGGACTTGATATGTACGTCACGCCATTAGCCTCAATATCTACGTATGCATCTGTTAAGAAAAATGCTGAGGTGCTAATAGGAATAACATCTACGCACTTAACAATAATCCCCATTGAGTAAATGTCTTGTTCTGTAAGCCGTGTTTTATTATTCCCTTTAGTAATGTTCCAGTACTCCAATAAATCAGTATTGGTTAGTAGTGATTCATCTATTATCATGATGTAATGTCCTCTACTGCTGTGAAAGTCTGTTGTACTATTTGCTCTGATTTATACTCATATTTGTTTTTGTCTACATTAAGAATGAAAGTACCTTTAATGTCGTTATATTTTATGGTTTCATTATTTTGTACTTCCTGTCTCAAACTCGGAAATATCGATAATGTAACACCATCATTAGCAATGACTCGATAAATCTTTTTATGTCCTGAGAATTGAATTAAAGTACCGACCTCAATAACTGAGGTGCAGGTAATTTTATAAGTATTCTTACTGGCTGCATTTGCAATCACATTGCCTTTTTGTAAACCATTATAAAGAGAATAATAGCCAAGAGACATTTCAAATGGTTTTCCCTGACTGTGTTCAGCAATCCACTTCTGAAATGCTGCTCTATCGTCAATATTTAAATTTACTTGGAAAGATATATCAAAGTACTGAATACCGGTTGAGCGTTGAATTAATCGACCTGAATTAGCTTGATTCTTATACATTGGCTGATTATCAGACAATACAAATGAACTGATTAAAAACTCGTCCATAAATGCTTCCTTTTTATTATTGTTATCATGTAGTATTTATGTGGGTAGTACTGGTTCAGTGTTGGTTGGTGTATGTATGCAAGAATGGTATGTTCCAGTACTGTCCCACTAATAATTATGAATTTCTTTGTTGACTCTGACGTACAGCCTGAACTAATGAATCACGGTGTTTCTGCAACATCCTGTTAAATTCTGCATCAGTAAGTTGACCTGAACCTTGGACTATCAAAGGTGCGTTAATTTCAATATTGCCAGTACTGCCATTATCGTCTGAGGATTTCAAGAAATTGGATAGGTCTTGGTTCAAAGCCGCACCAACAACACGCTCCCCTTTCTCAAGGTTCCATGTACCCGTATTTGGGACATTATCAATACCATCATGTGCTTGCCCTACTGTCGTTGATTTTATAGTACTGACAATTGTTGCACCTTGTGCTAATACCTGAGCACCAGCCGCGATCCCCATAGGCCAACCAAGGGCCATTGCCTTAGCTACTGATTGTTGTATCGCTATCATCGCCTCGGCAATTGCCAATCCCTTACTCACGGCAAAGGCAGCTTTGGCGGCTCCAGACTGTTTACCAAACGCACCTGATAGGATGGTTCCCAAGGAATCAGCCATGCCGCCCATCATTGAGATCTGTGATGTGGTTTGATTAACCATCAGATTCATACTGTCTTGGTTATATTTGTCCTCAAGCTGTTTTTTTCGTTCCAAGTACTGCTCAAGGCTTAATGTTTTATTTGCCAATAGTTGGTTATTAAGTATCAATTCTTGGTTTTGTTGTTCTTGTAACGCTTCAAGATCTAAACCCAATCCACGGGTATCAAATGGATTCTCATCATCACGATCAATTCCCGCATTCTTATTCATATTCTTTAGGAGATCTGAACGTTGTTTATCTGTCAAATTATCGCCAATGGCGGCAAGATTATCAGATAGTTTCTTACGGTCTGTTTCCTTGAGCATCTCATCAACCATGTCGTTATATGCTCGTTGCCGTGATTCATATTGACGTTTAAGTAATTCGGTTGTTTCTGCTTCGGTTAATCCAAGGGTTTTAGCGTTGTTCTTCGTTGTGCGTTCCATTTCATCGTATTGATATTTGAAACGCTGTAGCCTGACAGCACTTTCGGACATACCGATTTGACTCATTGTATTTTCGACGTCTTTAATGGCCTGTACATGTTGTTGAGCAAGTTGTTTTGCTTTCTGTTCTGCCTGTTTAGCATCGCTCTCGGCTTTCTTCTTGGCAGCAATTTCATCAGCGTTAATGACCTTCTCAAGCGTTTCTTTCTGTGCCTTATAGTTACTTTCAAGTACTGCCAATGCGTTTTGCTGTTTCTTAGTATCACCACCATAGGCACTATCAAGCGATGCGTTAATACTCTCTTTCAATTGATTATAGCGACTTGTCAACGAGTCCAAAGAATCCTGTGCTTTCGCGGCTGAACCTTTCATTGGTGACATCGCTTGATTAATAGTAGTTTCATTTGTAGCAAGGGGATTATTAGGTTTTTCAGGTGTCTTTAATACATTCTGTGTTTCCTTGGCACGTTCAACTTGTTCTTTTAACCGATCTAACGTTTGCTTGTTCTTATTTTCCTGCTGAGATAGTTGATAACCGTAAATACTGGAATTGGCTAATAGGTCTTTCTGGTAATCCTGCTGGTACTGCTCAACGGCTGCGATCCCTGCTTCACTGGTTGCTACTGCGGCGTTCTGAACGGGTGCAGATTTCATGATGTCGTTAATGAGTCTTAGGATGTCTGCTAACGTCTCTGCTAACGGTGCAATAGTTTCATTCTTCCATTTTGACCATTCAAGATTTAATTTAGCCGTAGCATCTTCATATGCACGAAAATTGTTAATTTGATCATTAGTAAGAGCAATACCCTGACGTTGTAATGCCTGTTGATACTCTTGTTCTGAGTTGAATTGTCTTAGTACTGATAATCTACTCGTCGCATCATTACCCAACGTTTCGAACATGTTAACCATAGCACTTGATGAGACGCCCTGTGCCCTTGCCGCAAAGTAGATCTTTGCGTACACATCGTCGCCAGCTTTCGCCATGTTTTGGAGTTCAATAATGTTTAACTTAAGAGGAATGATGATGTCTGAAAGCATTGATCCGGCATTGTTGGCAAGGGCATCACCGAGTTTATCTTTAAGGTCTTTCTGCTGGTCTGCGATGTTATCAAGGGTTAAACCTGTTTGACGAAACATAGTCGCCATCTGTTGGAGACTCTCGGAATTCATATCTGCCTTAACAGCACTTTGATACACTTCCATCGCGGCGGCGGTTTGTTCGCTGAGTGTTTTAAATGCAAGTCCAACGGTTGCAGCAATACCAGCAACACCTAACATTACGGGATTAAGACTGGTCATTTTTGACATCAAGCCACCAATGTTATTTGCCGCTGTTCCTGCTATCCCGCCAACATTGCTACCAAATTGATTCATTGATGTACTGGCGTTATTCATTGCCTGTACTAAACCATTTGAATTACCTGTTATAGTAAAATTCATGGATTGATTATTGTTTGCCATCGTTATTATCCTTAATGTCAAACAATGACATTATTTTATTATAATTTTCTTTTTTGCGATCCTGTAAAAGTTCTTCCTGTGTTTTACCGGAAAGTACTCCAATGTAATCAAAATTCATGGGAGCGAACTTATCAAAATCTGATTTCTTAACGTTACCAGTACTTAAATATATGGCTGATAAAGTTTGAGCATGACGCATTTGTTCAATATATGCTCCACTTGGCTCTATCAATTGGTCTAAAACCATTAAGTACTGGAACAATAAAAAAGGCATAGACATGATTTCATCATATCCCATGCCTTTCTTGTTTATTTGTTTTAACGCATAGTGTAGTACTGGATCGCTTTTTACTTTTTTTCAATATCATTATCATTCATTGCTTGAATAAGTAATTCATTAATTTTCTGGTATATCTTAGTATAGTACTGAAAGTCTAATTGGTTTACTTCATCTTCAGTATTGAACACTTTATTACCACCTTCATCAACGACACAATTCATGATTGTTTTACTTTGAGTGTCACATGAAGAATATTCGAGTACTGAAGGTAATTTTACATATAAAGTAATACCGCCAATCTCAATCTCATGAAGTTTAACGCCAAGTACTTTAATGAGTTCTTGAAAGTTCATATTATTCACCTGCTAGTACTTTTTGTTCTACTGCTTTACCATCTACTGCTAAGGTAAATTCACGAACTACTACCTGATCTTTATCCCCTGTAACCCCATCTTTAGAAATGAAGCCATTATATACTACTGAATAGCCGGTAGTTTGAAGTGCATTTTCAAAGTAAGTGATTCTAATTTGTACACGAGTTTGATTTTCAGATGCAGCTAATAATTTTGTATGTACTGTATTATCTGGAAGCCAATTTACACTCAAAGTTATATCTGGTACAGATTTAGTACCTAATAGTTTACGGTTGTAAGCTGAATTAAAACTTTTAACGTCAATTACTGCGGATTCTGATCCACTAGTAGGAAAAACAGAAACCTCTGGAATTACTTCAAAAGTACTCGATACAGTGTTACCTGCTGTGCCTAATTCAACTTTAATATTCGCACCTGCGAAAATATCCATTGCCATTTTTAAATCCTTTTATTATTGATGAGTAATCCATTACTCATCGATTATTCTTTATTATTATTATTTATGAATGTGTAGGTTAATTTGAATACACATCTTTTCGATTCATATAGCTCAGTACTGTCATCAGAAATCACACGTTCTGTAGACTCATGATGTATGCTTGAAACATTGACCTGTTCTTCAATCAAAGTAACCTTCAATTCATCAGAGTTCATTACGGTGATTACATCTTGTAAAGTACTATCATTTAACTGTTCATCAGTACATACACTAACTATATCAATTGATAATTCTGATTGAATGCGATTACCCATCTTGATAGGTGTATAAGTTTCAATCATATCACCAATGAATAGTGTATATTGCTGCCCATCCTGCAATTGTCTTTTAAATGGATTATTAAGTACTATATTCTTAGCTAATAACAATGATGTGATTGTTTGTTGTATTTTATACATCATCATATTTAATTTACCTTTCTGTAGTAGACATTTATAACGCCTGACAAGTCATCATCAATATTTTCTACAATATAAATTATAGTACTTCCGCTCTTTTGAAATCTGTCGGCAACTTTAATACTATTACGTTGAGTACTGAAATATTGTTGTTTTGTTATCACATCTTCAAAAACGATTTCTTCTTGTTCATGGATCACATCAATATAATAATTGTATGTAGATCCATAAACATAAATTTTTTCACTAAAATCTTTTAGTAGTTTTTGAAGATCACTTGTTGATAGTGATCTTGCCATAGTGATTACTCAGTAACTTTAACGACGGTAAAGTACTCAGGACGTGTAATATTAAAATCAATATCAGCCCATACTCTTAAATGTACCCCACCTTTCGCACGACTGGTAGTATCGTCACGGTCAATCGCTAAGGTTGACCATTCAGCCATAACTATTTGAGAGAAATCGCCAATTATGAATTGATCACGGTCTGCTGCGGCAAACACATACTCATAAACAGGAATGCCTAACATACGGTCATTCGAATCAATCAAAAATTGCTCTGGTGTAATTTTAACGCCTTTTAATTTTGCTTTTAAAGATGGAGATAAAACAATAGATAGTTTGTCAGAGGCTACTTTCATATTACCGATATCACCAATAACGCTTAGTACTTTTTCATATGTTAAATCTGCAACGGCTATTGTTTCTTTTACACCACCAGAAATTACTTTAGAAATAACAGCACGTTCTAATTTCTCTGCACTTCCAGAAATTAAGGTTTCAGTTAAATAACGTTCTGCTGCTGAAACAGATTTTTGTAATAAGCGGGTTAAGTATACAGATCCAGTAAATGTACGTGGACTTAATACTATATTTTGAAATACCGCATTTGTATCTGTTGCTGCTACATCTTCATCAACGAAACCAAAGGAGCCTGTGTAATCATCTAATAACATTGGTAGTTCTAAATTACCATCACCTTCTAAACCACTAAAGATTTTAATGGGGAAATTCTTCAATACGCTATTTTGACGCACAACATCAATAAATGAATCGTACTGAATAGTATTTTGAATTAATGTTCCTGCTGAATTGGTTGCAGTACTGACACGTTGAAATGCAGATACTGGTAATACAATACCATGATTGTTATATTCACCTGCGGATTTTTCACCATTAATCAACGAGCGAATTGTATTTTGTAGGGAAAAGTTTTCTTCCATTTGTGTTTCTTCCTTGAATATCATTTGGCGTTTGAATTCTTCAACGCTCTTTTTGTTATTTATTGCTTCTTGAACAATCCTTTGTTCAAGACCGAACACTTTTCCCATTGAATTGATTTCATGGATTCGTGTCTCTTCTTCTTTATTTATTTCTTCTGATTCATTACTAACTTCATTGTCAGTATCTGATTCAGTAGTTGTACTGTCTAAATCATCAATGACTTCATCGGTATCGGTATCTTCTGCGTGTTGCTCTTGAATTTTGTTTAGTAATTCAGGATGCTCTTTTAAATATGCGAGTACTTCATCATCTGATTCAATACTACGTCCAACACCTACAGCATCATCTGCTGGCACACTAACTAATGAAATTTCGTATGGAGTCCAGCGAGTGATTAATAAGTCATTACCTCTAAATTCATAATCATTGATTTCATAACCAACGGATACTTTAGTTAGTACACCTTCTTGTACTTGATTATATTTCTCTTCTCCTAGTCCATATTCGGAAAAACGGACTAATGCACGACCTATTTTATCTGTATCAATATTTACCGACTCAACAACACCAATAAGTGAATCAAAGTCATGATTGAATAGTAAAGCGGCATCATTTTGTAATCGGCTAAGATCTACATTCTGCATTCCATGCAAAAGAATCTCATTATAGGTCTGTCCATTAATTTCACGTTTAACCGGAGTTTCAGAACTAAAAGAAAGTAATACCGTTCTATCAGAAATATTATCACTCGATAGGTTTATCTCCCTCGTTTGAGTCTTCTTGTTTAATTCCATCTGTTGTACTTCCTTGTACTATTATATTCTCTTCTTTATTTATCTTTTCTTGCATCTGTTCCTTCTCAGAATTGATTTCTTCGAATACCTTAATTGGATCAGTATTTAAATCACGAATGATTTGTGATTTTGATTTCACACCCATATCAAGAAGTATTTGTTCGTATTGAGCATCTTTTACAGGGTCAAGGCTGATTTGTTTTGGTAAGATGTATTCAGCATTCTTAATATTATCAAAATCACTAAATGATAAATTCTTCATTGTATTTATCATGTATACCTTCAACCATTCTTGATAAATTGTTTTTAGTACTTTTGAGATCATCAGATTACTACGGGTTTTCATTCCATCTCGCTGAATGCGGTCACTCATTTTTGCAGCACTAAAACTTGCATTGCTGGTATCTCCGGTGAGATTTTGCTTGGTAGTACCCAAGCCAGCAACTATTTTTTGCATAATAATCTCGGAGAATTCGCTGATCTTATCAACTCCTGCTGTTGGGTTGATAGTTTCAATACTTTGTCCCCTGCCTAGTTCTTTAATACTGCCAGGTTCTAAGTACTCAAAGTATTCTCTCTGCTCTTCATCCTCATCAAGTAACCCACTGTCACTATCGTTTTTAATGAAAGCCATTGCACTCGATGAGATTCGCTTCCCGATCAAGGTGGCTTCTATATATGCGTTATAATCCTGTAGGGCTTTCAATGACGGACATAGATCAGGAATACCACGTTGTTGATTTGGGAACTCTGGAATGAAATAGTGAATGATCTCATCGGCTGATATACGCTTGCATGACGATACGTGTAGTGAGTAGTTCAAAGGATGTATATCTGCAACATAGTATGCAATCACTCGACTATCTTGATCATATTCAATTCCATTACTAATATAATTACCATTTTGTAATATTTCATTTTTAGTACTTGGAATCCTTGCTGAATCTATAATACTAAACTTTACTGATTGCCTATCTCGGTGAATACGTATAAAGCATTCGCCATCAATTGCCCTTGTTCGTTCTACCAGTTGCTGAAACAAGTCGATTGATAAAGATCCATCAAATGAAAATTCACTCGCATTCTCTGACCAATCATAAAATGCTTTTTCTAAACGCTCAGATAGTTCTTGATTCGTAGTACAATCATGAGTTAATGGTCTTGGTCTGACAGTAATACCATCAGCCCCCACGACTAAGTTTGAAGATAATGAAACGTATCTTTTAGCGAATGGGTTTTGTACTGCCAAATGGCGACACGCAGATCTAAGGCTTGGTAATGTTTGTCTGAGTACTTGATTAATATTCCAGTTACCATATGCTCCTGCCATTGAACTAAGTCGTTCATTACTTATACCGACAATAGAATCACTATAAGTACGAGAATTATTAATTTCTTGCTTTAAACGATCTGACGTTAACGAACGAATGCGTTTTACTTTCGGCTGTGGTTCTGTTTGTGGTGGTGTATTATTTTTATTTTGAAAAGGCCACATTCCTTGTGTCCTCCTATTGTTACTTGAATCTAAAATGTATAGTTGATTTAAAGAATGGCTCTGAACCATTATTCCCTTTTATCTTCTTCTTCAATTTATTTATCTTTAAAATAATTTCATCCTTTAACTTCAATAACGTTGATAATTCCTCTCTAATGAGAGTTTTATTATTGATAGTTAGTTGTGAATTGTCATTTGATATTCTTGCCGCTATCAATATCTCAATATCTTTTAGTTGCGTTTGTAATGTCTGCAATTGAGTACTATCTTTTGCAGGATCAATAATTTCAATTTGATATATCTCTATTACACTATCATCTGTTTGATTGAATAGGACCAATGTTTGAAAATCGCCCCAATTCTGTACTTGATAGCTTGACCATGTTTGATTGTATTCGCTGCTTGTACCGTTTGATGTTGCTTGGTTCGCAGGGTAAAGTGTTAATCTAGTACCCTTTGGCATCTTAAAAGTAAATGACTGCCCTTTGTATACCTGTATTGTTTGCATATGTTGTTTTTATCTCCCAAACCAATTACCACCAATACTTTTTTTTCGTTGTTTTTGTCTTGGTGCCGTTGATGCTGTTGTTGATGCAGTATGTTCATCTAAATTATTTATCGGTTCTTGTACTTGCCCTTGCTTGCTGGCATACATACGCAATTCTTTGAATGGTTGACCACCTAATTTACTGAGTGAATATTTCATAGCGGCAAGTGCATAACCGAGACAATCTAGAGCCTCATTACGTTTCTGGCCTTTCTTGAGATTCCATGAGTAACCATCACCCTTACGTTTCAATTCCTCAGAGATTAATTGTTCGAAATAGTCATCTGGTAGTTCGTTACTGAATAATATTTTCAATGGTGCATCATCGGGATTTTCAGATACGGCGTTGATAACCAATGAACGTATCCATGTTTTCAATTCATGGACGTTAAGATTAAAGAATGTCTGACCTTTACTACTGGACTGTTGGAACATGGGGATTGCTCTTGATCCTGAACCCTTAATTGGTTCAAGTACTGCATCACGTTGACAGAATGCATGTACGGTATTTGTTGCTCGCCCATTGCCTGAGTCAATGAATGCTTTAAGTACTTTTACCTTTCGTCCTGATACTGTACGAAAACTTGATTTCACGAATGCCAATAACTGATCATAAGCAGTATCGCCTTTAACCTCACAGTTTATGCCGTAAAATATCTTATGTCCGAGTACGAATAATTCCTTATCATTGAATCCGAGTACCGTAGCTTCCAGTCTGTCTTGTTGCTGATCAATACCCATCGTGATTGCAAGTACTTCATCCGGTATATTCCCAATATCAAATGAATCATCGCGTAGGTTTTCAAGTTTGATTAATTCAAGATCTTGCTGTAATTCAGAGTAATGAAGTCCGAGTACTGTATTATAGAATGACTGATTATTATACTCGAACCATGCAAGGCGAAATTCTGAAATGATGTCTTGGATAGTACTGTTAGGGCTATACAGACGATTAATATAGAAACCCGCTGTATCGGTTATCTCTGGTCTATGCTTAACCCAAAAGCCTTTAGAAACCATTCTGACACGTTGTGCTTCTGTGATTGGTTCATTACATTCTGGACAATGTAGTACTGCCGTTTTTGGATCAGGTAGTTTTCTATTACCGATTTGTTCCCAATCAAATTTAATATTTTCAAATAGTAATTCATGCTCATGTTGGCAATGTGGACAAATTACATGGAAATGCCTTTGATCTGAGTTTTGAAATTCAATATCAATAGCATCGCCTGAAAATGTTGGAGTACTGGATATTAGTATTTTACCTTCTGCTCCAAAGTCAGTAATACGCTGTTCTGCCAAGCGGATCGGATTACCTTCAGGATCATTAAGGTCCACTGCCGATACTTCATCAAGAATTATTCTTTTAAGTGTCTTTCCTCTAAGATGATTAGGACTACCAAGCGACATAAAATAAAGAAAATTACCATCACGTAATTGTATTTGGCTGGCATTGTTAGCGTATCGTTTATCGTTTTTATCGGTGATTAAATTGTTGAGTACTGAAACCTGTTCAATAGTCTTATCTATCTTCCCTGCTTTCCATTGTTTTAATTCATTTCCTGTCGATTGTGCGATACCAATATTGCTCGAATCTGTATACATCCAATAGAATAATGCTGAGTTTAATATTGTTGTTTTCGCAATCTGTGCCGATGTTTTATAGACTACCTTTCGATATTGTGGTTCATCTATAATATCTAACATTTCACGTTGAAATGAATATAGCCGGATCTTTTGTCCTGCACTGGCACCATCTGGAAGTACTAGAAATGTTTCGGCAAATTCACTTGGTAGTAGTTTTTGTGGTGGGAGAATACTATTACAGGATTTATAAATTATCCTCTTTATCTTCTGTGTGTTCATCTTCCTTGCTGTGTTCCTCTTGCGTAGTTTCATAATTGAACCTACCGCACTCATTCAGTACTTCATCAATCCGTGATTGAAGCACTCGTTTAATATCTATTGCCCTGTCTTGTTCAAACAATTCCAAATAGGTTTTATTTGGGATAGTCCTGATATGATCGCGGATACGTTTTAAATACGATGATAGTTCATTCTGTACAATGGTAATTTCAATGAGTTCATCCATTTTCAATCTCACGTCAATCTCTGCTTGTTCTGCTTCTGCTGTTAGCTTGCGGAGTCTTTCACGTTGAATCTGTTCCTGCGTATCCGTATCGCGTAGGGGTTGTAATATATTTTCAACAATCCATTCCCGTACATCTTGCTCAGTACTGGATTTTGGATCGGGCATTCCCTTCTTTGCCCATGATTGCCGTACGGTTGATTCATCGTAGCCGTACTGTTTGGCTATCGAACGATAACTTAGTGCCATCCTCTTTCTCCTTTTACTTGTCTCAAGTATTTATCTTTATATAGCGGTAACGCCTGCGGATCTATTATATTAAGATCATTAAATTCGCATGTGCTACCCCTAACGCAGGTCTATATATAAAGAATATTAGTACTGTATGATGATAATTGTTCTCAAAAAGTGGCGGGATTGATCAAAAATCAAACATATATAAAAAACAACGCGGTGCCGAAACCACACACGAGACTATTGCCGCCTAGAACCTATTTAAAGCTCCTGAATCGAATTGTACAGAGTTTTAATTAAATGGGTGATGGAATGTATTAGAAAGTACTGATACGTTTAGAAGGCTTTATATTGCATTGAAGTCAATCAATTTAAAATGCTGGGTATACCCAGCACTCATAGTAATGCTTATTATTTAAATTATAACTCAGTCCAGTTTCCTTTATCAGAAACATATACATACTGAATACTTATATCTTCTTTATCAGTTATAACGCAAAGCTTCCATCCATCCCCTGCAATGCCAGAAACTTTTATGTTAACTTGATAGTACTTGTTATTATCACTATCATCTACATCGAAAACGTATTTATTTTTCTCGACAGCATAACTAAACAAACCGTCTAGCTCATTTATAACATTATTAATATTAAACATTCATCACCTCTTATATATGACCCTGTTAATTAAAACCTAATAAATGAAAGAGTTCATTTTCAGCATAACACTATATATTTTATGCAGATATGAATACTCCATCACCCATATCACTTTTGATTATTGATAGTACTGAAATATCCTAATTAGATTGTATCTAGTACTGGACTGCTCAATAACAGTACCGCTATCATAGAGTTAACGTCAAATAACACAGTTAATAATCAATGAAATGGATTAATAGGACGCTAATCAGTACTGTCATCGTTCTGCTCATCGTAGCAGTAGCAGTACTAGTTGCTGTGTTGGGGTTCTACACTACAGGTGAGAAGATGGAAGTGGGAACGTGGGCTGATTGGGTTAGTGCTTTAAGTACGTTTGGTACATTAGGTATTGCCTTTGCTGCTTATAGAAAAGCACCAGAGTGGATTCAACAGCGAAAACAGCAAGATGGTTATGAGTTAGCTAAAAATCTAATTTGCGAACAGCTTCCATTATTGCGTAAAAGTATTACTAATATTGGTAGTAAGCTAGGATATTATAAAGAAATGATACCTGACTTTGAAGATTCTTTGTTATACGATATAGAACTAGAAGATATTGAATGTAATTTATCAGAATTAAGAAAAACCGGTCCACAAACAAATGATATTTACGACAACATACAAAGGCTAAAACGTCTTGGCTGGAACATCAATGATGAGATCGAAAGTCTTTTTTTTCAAACAATAGAATTGTATGATACGACCCACAAGAATGCTTATAACTTTTGGTTAATTTCAAGGCATTTTTTAACAGTCCCAAGAAAAGAACTCCAAGATGGCATCAAAAAAAGACTCATTGAAAAAATCAACATTATTAATACATCTGAAGAGAATTTTTATTCTCTCTATCATAAATTAAATGAATATAATCAAGACTTTCTTCTTTACTTCGGAAAATACAATAAAGTAACAAAATAACTCATTAAACATAATAAATTTAAATATATGAAATATATAATTGAAACCCAATGTCACTTTAAAGATATTGAACAACATATTAAAAAGCAGCTTCAAAATGCCACAAATAGTATAAAGATCTGTGTCTCGTGGATCAACATAAAAATATTTGAAAGAATACTGTTAGACAGAATAAACCAAGGAGTAAAAGTATATATTCTTGCCAATGATGATTTTTCCAATACACGCTTCTATGAAGAATCCTCTCCTATAATTAAAAATTGTTTTCATCGAGTCACTAACCCCATAAGAAGTAAATTGATGCATAATAAATTTTGTATTATCGATGATGAGATACTAATATCAGGAAGTTATAATTGGTCAAATAATGCAAACTATCATTATGAAAACATCATAATAATCAAGAATGACTTTCAATTAATAAAGGAGTTCAAACATCAATTTTCTGATTTAATGCACATGGCAACAATGCCATTAAGAAACTTCAACTCATTTAGCGTCAGAAAAAACATGCCTGATTTTAAATTAGGAACTATCAGTACCTCAAGAGGAATACTCGAAGTATCAACACTTCAAGTGTGGAGCATTAATCTCAATAAAAATACATTTTCACAGCTTGCCGAAATGGATGTACCTAATTTTATAAGCTCCATTGATTATGATGAACCATACGATTATTATAATGACAAAAAGGAATATTACAATGAGCTATTTGAATTGGAAAGATCTAAGTCCAATCGAATTCAAAAATATTTCCAATCTTCTTTTTTCGAAGTTAATGCTATTGGGAGTGCATATATAGCTAATGCTAATGAACATATTGAGTATGGTGAAGAAATAGAAAAAGAAATATCTCTATCGTGGATTGATATAAGGCTCAGAAACGTACTCCCATCCACGATAAATGCTGATGACGAGTTCTCTTCTTTGTGGGATGAAATATACTATTAAATTAAAAAAGTCAGCATTTAAATAAAATTAATCTATGAAGGCATAGTTTCATATTCATTATGATAAGTACTGGAACCATACAATTCCAGTACTTAACCATTCATCCTTCCAAGTTCGTACTGGTACGTAGCTTGTAAAGCTCAATAGCCTTATCCCTTGTCACACGTAGCTTAGCATCTGAAATGATAATGCCCCATATGGTGCCATCTTGTTGACGGTAGAACGCCTGCATAGCTTCCAAGTAAGAATCACGGTACTTGATCCATGCTACTTGTGATTTCTTCAAACTGTTCTTGAATTCATCAGACTGATCCGCGAGTAATAGCTTGTACTGCTTATTGAGTTCTGCATCCCATGCTTTCAGACCATCATTGAAGCAATCTATCGTTGCTAAGGTGTTCTCAGCCTTGTTGGTACAGGCTGTTAAGTTATCATCCAAATCCTTGCCGTAATCATCAGTAGCTGCGTATGATGCTGTAGTGGATATAAGTAGTAATGCTGTGAGTAACATCTTTTTCATTATGATAACCATCATCCTCATTATTGCATCGAAACGTTAAGTACTTCCCCAGTGTTGGCATTGAAGGTACAAGAGTACTGAATATTCTTGAAAGCACCGAAACCATTTTGTGCTTGTGCTCGGTTGCCATATAACGTAACCAGCTTCTTATCTTTATTATACCAATTGTATGATGAGAATTTAGGTTCAAGTACTCCATCCGTCCATTTAAATTGATACTTAGCCGATTTTTCAACGGCTACTTGGCACACATAATTACCGCTCTCGTGTTTTGATGCATAACATAGGGCATCATCCATGCACTTAGCCTCTTCCGCTCTGGCCTGTTGTTCTTTCTCGGCGGCTATCCTTGCTTCATGTAACTGCTTATCGTTCACAAACTTCGCATACTCTGCGGAATTAGTAATGTTGTTCTGTCTAGCGGCTGCTAGTTCTGAACCATTCTTGAAGCCAAGATTCTGTGCTCTTGCTTCATCACTGCTTGATCTGGCGATACTTCCTATCAGGGCTAAAGAGATAATCAGTACTGGCACGGTGTAATGATTAATGAATCTGTACGGCAAGTATTTCTCTTTAAGGCTACCAATGCCAAGTACTGCCCAGCATAGGGCAACAATTGCCGCTAGAAGTTGAAATATGCCTGATACAGACAGTGCCAATACAGACCAAGTGCCACTACCTGCGGCGGCAACGTCTCCGAACTTCTCCACGCCCGCAAGTATCAGAAAGAGTCCCCAAAGGCTGTACAGTACTACCCATGCTGCTTTCTTCATAGTTTGAATAATCCCTTGTTTGTAGTTATATGATTCTACACCAGCAAACATTTATGATCGATAAAAACGATCGATAGTGAATTTATGATCGATATAATCTATTAAAATCTATCAATCGCCGGTAAATCAATAGGTACTATCGATCTCGGTTGCTGGTTAGCTGTCGTTGAGGTAAATTTAAGTATCTATCTGATTTCTAGTAGGGATTACATGGACATACGCAAGGTCTGCACTACCGTATGGGCATATGCAAAGAGGTATGTGAACTCCACTCACCTAATAGCTTTCTCTTTAGGCGTGATAACGATCTGTTTCCTTGATGCATTGGTATTTGAGAAAAGCATTGCGGATTGGGTTAGTGCCAGTGCTAATATTGTTATGGCTGGGGCGGCTTTGTATGCTGCATGGAATGCTAAAGATTGGCTAACTATAAAAAAGAAAGAATCCTCATTACCTCTTATTGTAAAATTTCATGAGAATCATATTCTACCTCTTGAGGAGAATATAAGAAGAACTTTACTTGGTATTGAAATAGCTTCAAATGAGTTGGTGCTTCATAAAACTGATGAAGACCTTCGAGAATGGAGAAAGGATTTTTCAACACAAAGTGGAATACAACATATAGATAATATTTCCAGATATATAAAAGAATCACATGATCGTTATGTTAACTTTTACATGAAGGATGTTTTCCTGCTTCGTAAAAGTGAAACGCAATTATTTATATATGGATGGAAACTTGACAAGAAAGAACTTTATGAAGAATTGAGGAAAAAGAAAGTTTCTTTTTTTGAATCTGCATTGCATTTATTAAATGAGTTAGACAATTACACTGCAATACTGTATGAAAAAGAAAAAATCTTACAGCATTGGAATAAAATTGGAGATGACTCTATCTTTTTTGACCTTAAAATAATAAATAAAACTCATGCATCTGTAAAAGAACTCCAAGATATTGAAGAAGAAATAAACATCCTTACTAAAGAGTTAAGTTTCAATATTTGGAAATAACATGTAGTTAAAAAATCAGCTGCATATTATTTCCAATAAAATATAAAATAATTTATCCATGTATGTTAATGAATAAAAAGATCAAATAATTCTTTAACTCTTGTCTGATTTTCGAAAAACCTTGGCATATGGCTTGTGGAATAAAACTCATCTATATAATCTTTTATATCCGTGAAATAGCCTTCTAAATCATCATCAAATGATGGAATTCGTTCATGTAAAACAACAGTTGATCGGTTTATTAAGTTATTGTACTTGTGCATAATCAAACTAGCAAACACATACCGACCATGAATAATTATTTTCTGATCTCGTTTTGTTTCTCTATTACTCTCCATAGCATTCAGCGAGACACATACAGAACGATAAATATTTACTACATTTATTAATAGAACACAATGTACGCTTGGATTAAAGACAGCTTTATACGTCGGACTATTAATCGATTCAAAAAATCGACCTCTTGAAGATTTCAATAACGAAATATATCGTGGTGCCACCAGATTACATACTAATGATGATAAGGCGTCTTCAACCGTAATCAAATAGATATCGTCATCACTTTCACTTTCGCTTCTTTTTATCTCATATACATAAGGTTCTTCAAAAGCAAACGATTTTTTTAATTCTATTTGGAAAGGATCTTTTGAAATGAAGTCACGTGCGGTTACTTTGTTTTGGCTATTATTTGCTATAGTGATTTCGAGTGCTATTTTATTTCCTTCTGCATCCCCATAGTTTTCTACTTTTATGAAACGGCATGGTACTTTAATAGTTGATAACTGCTCAACTGTCAATTCGCCTGATAAAAAGGTTTTCCCTATTGTACTAATAGTTTGGGCACCATTGATAATATTCATATTAGTAAAATCAAAACCACCAGACTCTCGTCTTGCCTGATTATTTCTTCTCCTTGGTGTAAATGAGTTAACAAGTATTGTTATTCCATTGTTGTAATAGTAAAACATATCAGGATTATTAAGCAGCGTTTCTTTTATGCCTCTATTAACCTCAGACGAATCACCAAGCCCACCTCGAATATTATCTTCCAGTAGAAGATCTCCATAAACTTCCCACCATGTGGCGATTTGATCGCCAGTGATAATACCGTGCACAGCTTTAAGTGGTTCTTCTGTTAAACCATACTGAAGAACTTCAACATCACTTAAATCAATTGTTCCTAGTGCTCGACGGCTCAGATAGTCCTTCATTCCACTTAAAGATAAAGGGTAGATATCAATAAAATCACCATCTAAGTCGAAATTAAAATCTTTTTTTCTATCTGAAATTATTCTACTGACATCTTCGGATATATCATCTCTGCCACTATACGCATAGACAAATACATACTTATATGATTCATCGTATGCCTTTTCAAGATCAGTACTGAATCTATTAAATCTTTGATTGAATATATCATATTCCTCCATCAGAATGCTTTTACATGCAGTAAGATAATCTGCTATTTCCTGACGGCCTATTGAACCATTTCCTGTTTGATCAAATTTAGCTTGAACAACTGTAACAATCTTTTTGTCATGATTAACATATATGGCGTCAATACAGTTATCATCTCTACCATCACATACTGCATCAGCACATATCTCATTAGCTAAATCAGGATTAAAAATATTTACTGCAAGTGCTGCTATACACCGAGAAACCTTACAATGCTCTTGATCGGCTTGATTCCCTCCAATATCATTCATATTAATCGATTCACCATAACGGCTAAGCAATCTTCTTTTCACACCGGATATTGTAATTTCTCTTGCACCAGCCATTAGTAATTCACCTCTAGTCAAAATGAAAACACTAAAACATAATAAGATAGACATTTAATTATGAAACTTGACCTTAATAAATTTTATCTCATTTTCAAGATCAAGCCAATCACCTTTAGGAATCCGTATGCCTAGATTAACTTTAGTATGTTGCATCTTATACGCATTCAGTATTCCTTGTTCAGCTAACACTCCGTCAAAGCCATTGGATAGACCAATTAGATTTTCAGTTGCTGCTATTATCTTTTCTTCCTTTGGTAAACCAAAGACGAGACGAGTGTATTCATAGCAAGGGATCAAATACGCATTAGCATGAAGCAATGATGAATGCTCTCTCATTATTCTTGTAGCTTTATCCATGCGTTCATCGCCCTTTGGCTTAGGATTTGCTAATACGTCAGCGTAAAACACTAAATCATAACTTATCTTGGAGATTGTTTTTTTCAATTCATTAACAGGATCAATTAATAACTTGAGAACTAATTGACCTAGGACATAGACAAGGACACCAGATAGTACAGTAAGAAATACAGACATAGTGTACCTTCTTGGATAGATATTGTATCGGATGGGTTATTATACAACTGTATGATTTATAGCGTATAAGTCAATAACTATTTGTCACAAACACCATCATGAAAAGCAATAATCTGATCGGGTTGTGCCCTGCGGTCACTTGTGAGTACGTTTAGAGGCTTAAACAGCCGAACGACAAGGGAGTGCATACGACCGCGTAGCTACTTCTAACGCCCTTCATATTGAAGTACTTCTATAAACAAAAAGCAGATACGCAGCGAATGAGCTACTTCCAGTAGCGAATGAGGAAAGTATCTGGTCAGTAGCAAACGAAGCAACGCGAGTTTGTTACTGTTCCATTTGTATATGATAATCATAGACGACAAGCAACAAGTTGCCCGTCGTTACTCATAAAACCTTGTTTCTTGTTCACTTGCTTCGCTGGGGCTTCGCGGCGTTCCAAGAAACAAGGTTTTATTCCTTTTCAATGAGAAGTAATGTACCTTTTTTACCTATAGGATCTTTAGTAATTTGGGTACATCATGATGGTGAAAAATACATCATTTTCTTAAATATGATTTGATAAAATGCTCTTTTTCTCGGTCTGAAAGATCATTATTTGTATCAGTACTCAACCATTCACTAAACTTTTCAATGGTTTCAAACTTCTTCTTAGCTCTTTTTAGTCTTTGTTTCTTTGTATTGCATAAATTTAAAGGTTCAAATTTATTATTATTGCTACTCAATCCGATATCGATATAATTGATATCAGTACTTAAAGATAAGGCTTGTTCTTTATCAAAAACATACACCTCTATAATCTCAGCACTATCATAATCACGCAAATTGCTACGTTGAACAAACTGATATAAATTTTCCCTTTCTCTAGCTTGCACTACCTCTTCGCGTGTTAGTTTAAACATTAATTCTAGTTGTTTAGTTTCAACGGGTGAAGGTTTCATACTTACTAGCCATACACATTTAGTATAATCCTGATAACTATTCATACCACGACTAATTGGATCAATATACTTACCATTCAAAATATTTTTATTATCTGAATTAGTAGTATAGAAGTACTCGCACACGTTATTATTAATCCATTCTGCAACTTTACTTAAAGCATCTGGATTATTATTTCTATATGTGCGACTAAAACGTTCCTCAGAAAAATAGTACACTTTCAATCTATTCTGTACTGGTACTTTACGCTTAAGCATTCCATCCAAATTAATTTCTTCAAACAATTTTGGATCAGATTTATAAATCAATGACTCTTCAAACTTATTAGCCATAAATGTAATGTCCTGCCCGATATATTTGGCAATGTTTATCCATGCAAGAATGGTAAGTTGATTATTTGCAGTTGAATAAATATCTGTATTGCCACTTTTCCCTATCTTATCGAAGAAATTGCTATTCATGACAAAGTGATCATAGTCTTGAATGAAACCAAAACGAGTAGACATTGTTTGTACTAAATCATCCGAAAATTCAGTAATTGCTTTTGCTGTTAAGTACTGCTTAGATAACGAATCAAAATCTTTAAATAGTTGATGTTCAACTTCATACTTTTTTTCAGTATTGATAACATTATAACTATGAAAATTCACAACATCATCAAGATAAATTTTCCATTGACGTAATAGTGATAAATCGGTGATACGAGTAAATGCTTTATCCGTAATAATAAGTACTCTATGCGTTGGCTTCATCAGAAAGGCGTGTAAATCATTCTCTACGCTGTCACTATCTTTAGATGTGATCACCTTACAGATTTCACCAAGTGTGCTCTTAGTCTGTTCTACGAGCTGTAGTGTGCCTTGTACGATGATGTATCGATCATCAGTACGTTGAATCATTTGTGTTAATGAATAAGTCTTTCCTGCTCCACAATCCGCGGAAATGTAATTTATTTTCTTAGATAAATAATTGGTATTCATAATATTCCTTATTATAATTAGCCAGTATTTCCAGTACTGGCTTTTTTTGATTGTTATTGTTTTTTTAGCACTGAACTTAGTTCAGGATATTCCTGTGATAGTTCTATTAACCTTTGTTCACGAGCAATTAAGTACTGATTATTCGCTTCCTCCTGTGTTGGATAAGTACCTAACTTAGTCGTTACTCCATTAATCGTAATTTGCGATTGAAAACCTTTACCGTTAACTACTACACCTTTCATAAGGTTAGTATTATAGTTTCTGAATAGTTGGTTTACTTCATGTGGTACAAATACGCAGGTTTCAGGACTATATAGTTTACTGCCATGAATATCTTTATCTATTTCCCATCCTTCAGTATAGTTATCTTCAAACCACTTATAGAAGTTACTTAACAAGTACCATTCTGAGCAAATCATTACATCAGAATATGCTTTGCTATTTCTCACTCTATTGTGCATATTTGACCAATAAGTATATGCTTTACTGTATAGTCGATATTTATATTTGTTCTCTTTTAAATCATTAACCTTATCCATTTTCTATTCTTCCATGAATTTAGTACTCCATCCTTGAAGTACTGCCAATACTTTTCTATAGTGAAAGTATCAAACCCTTGTAATTATATGCATATTGATTAAGTACTGAATTGCAGAACTAATATTTTTAGCTTTCCCATTCATTACTAATGTTTCTAATGCGGATTTCTGTAGTGGTGTTAATCTAACTCCAACTGATATATTCTTATTTTCTTTCATTTGATGCTCCTTATTGTTTAACAAAATTCCATTTTTACAAACCATAAAAGATCCCCACATATGGGGGATTCTTTAATGGAGGATATTATAATGAGATATACTATATATTATATCATATTAATTTTTACTGTTTCGTGTTTTTACTGTCATTCTTATTTATCATTATCTTACTTATAGGCCACAATATAAGTGCTATTATCATAAACAAAATTTGTAGTACTACATACATTGGAAATAAAACTATCATAAGCATGAAAGCTATAAATTCCATTATTATTTTTTTAATCATGGCTGCCCCCTCTTTTTCATCTACTATATTTAGTACTTTAATATAAAAAGAGGGTGAAATGATTAACTCTATACATTCATTATGATATCCAACCCATAAAAGATCCCCCACGGATGGGGGAGTACTTTAAGCATAAGGTTTATAATGAAATATACATATATTATACCATATAAAATTTTACTGTTTCATTTTTCTGTTGAAATACCTAAAACGCCATAGGAAGCCCATAGTGACATTTAGAGCCTTGTCCATGAGAATGTATTACCACATACAAAAAAACCTCATAGAGTGCGTTCTATGAGGTTAAAATTAAAATTTAAATGGTTTTATTTAGTTTTTTTTCGTATTAAGTCTAAAATATGTTCAAGATAAGTCTTCCAAAAACTCAAAGAGTCCTCAGCGTCCTCTAACTCTTCTAAATCAGTAACATCATGCATTTTTATCTGACCATTTAACATATTCAGATCGAAAAAGTTATTTTTTAAGATAACTTGTTCATCATTCTCAATGCTTATTGAACCATATGAAATAATCTTTTGAGTTTTAATGTTTGCAATTAACAAATGAAGAAATACACTATTTTTGTATTGTAAGTTGAAACCTATTCGATTTTCATCACGAATGAAAGATATAGTATCCAGTACTTGCAAAAGCATCTTCCTTAATGCTAATCGTGCTTCTACATTTTTAGGATCTAACGCTTTATCAATATCAAGTTGATCAAAATTAGAAATATTGTCATCTGTTGAAAGTACTAATATCTCATCTTTAACAATATCAATACGTTCTTGTACATCTGATAATCCTGTTGCAAAAGCAATAGATATTCTTTGCTTATTTCTTTTCCTTTCTTCAATAGTAGATAACCATTCATTTTCTTCTATCTCTAACTTAACTAATTCTGACTTTAATACTGACAATTTGTCATTTATAGTTGTACCATTTATAATACTAGCAAAATCTATCTGTTTAACATGATTGAAAATGATTTTTTCTGCGATCTCATACTTAAAACCACCTGCATCACATGTTTCAAAATTAATCCTATTTCTACATCTAACATAACGATCACCCTTACTATTAACAGATGTCGTTACTCTGCCTCCACATTTTCCACAACGGATTAGACCAGTGAGTATATTTCTTACAGTGCGTTCCTTATCGTTATACCTTGGTCTGCCTTTTACTCCACTGCTTGCAATCTTCAATATGCTATTAGCATGATAAAAAGTTTCATCATCAATAATTTTAGGAAATATATCAGATACTTCTTCGTCATTGACATTACGACAAAAGAAACCTAGTAACCGACGATCTTTAATTAGTTTAGTAATAGCATTAGGACGCCATAAACTACCATTAATTAATCTCTTATCCGCATTAAGTCTTTTAGCTATTACAGGACTTGTAAGTCCATTAATGTAATCTGTGAATATTTGACGAATGATCGATACTTCGTAATCTTTGATTAAGTATCCAGTACCATCACTATCTAACCAGCGAGGTAAACGGCGGGTCATAATCCCCCCGTTTTTAACCATATTGTTAAATCTGGCTTGCCACCCACTGGTAGAACGTTCAGATTTTATTTTGGACTCATTGTTGCCACGTTGGACGATAAGTTCCATGATGATTTTCGTGAATGGATCATCACGTTTCAGTACTACCGGAGTTGATACATCATGAATTTCAACGCCGGATTTTACGATGTACTGAATGGTATCTTCATCCCAAGCCGAACGACGCGAAAGCCGATCAAGGCTGTAAATAATTAGGCAATCACCCGCACCAATTTGACCTTGTTCTACCCCATTAATGAAGCCAGCAAGTTGACCGTTCTCGACGTTTTTTGAACCATATGCAGATACACCTTCATCTTTCCAAACGATAGGATCACCATTGAACATATGGGAATGATTTTTTATATACGCTCGGATTCTAGTCTCTTGCTCATCAAGACCAGAACCTTGAACCTGATTTGCTTTTGATACACGTATGTAGATGTGAGGTTTTAAACCAGCCATGAAACAACACCTTAATACTATTTTTTAGGTGTGTGATATGTTACCTGATACCACGGTTTCCGCATTGCGCCAGAGGAATAACACATGCTGCGTGGGGGACATTTGGCGAAAGATGCACTCTTCGACGGCCAGATTAAACCAGGGGTCGTAAGAGTCAGACAGCAACAAACGGAGTGAAGACATTGAGGCTCCATGCGCAGACGGCCTGCCGACATCAGCAGCCGTTACTTGAGAGTAGAATCAGATTCGGCGCGCCTGCCAGTAGGCCCGCTTCCAGTAGACGTTATCCAATGACGATCGCATTACGCCCTGACTGGTCGACGCGTGTATAAACTGATCGTCTTTATCATAAATCCCCACATGCAATCCGCTGCTGCCGCTGCCGGTTTTGAAAAACACCAAATCGCCCGGCAACAGATCGTCACGGTCAATGCGCGAACCCAATTCCGTTTGCGCCTCGGTGGTGCGCGGCAGTTGCATGCCGAAACGATCGCGAAAGGTTAAATAGACAAAGCCTGAGCAATCGATACCACGGTGATCCAGCCCGCCATAGCGATAGGGCGTACCGCGCCACTGCGTGAGCTGTTCGTTAAGTTGGCTTATCACCATGATGGAGTCGCCCAGACGCGGATTGGGCGGCGGAGCACGATGGCTGCTACACCCAACCAAAAACAAACTTGCGATCAGCAACCCCTGAATCAAGCGCATCTGCGGTATCCTGCGAGTATCGGTACGTTTTCTCGTTCACCGCATCCTGCGGGGAATGTCACGCTATCAGAATGATATTACAGCTTAATTTAGCGTTGTTCTCACTGTTTTGGCAAGCCTGATGCGGTAAATGCACGGTTACTCGGACACTGGCACCAGCCAGTCGCTCTCGCCAACGCGATGGCGTTGGAAGTCGATGCCGAAAACCGGTGCCAGTCGTTCGGGCTGCATGACGACTGCTGCATCGCCAGCATCAATTAATTTGCCTTTTGAAATCAACCAGATGTCATCAGCCTGCTGTAAACTGTGATTTAAGTCGTGAGCGCTGGCTAACACAATCAACCCTGCCTGGCACAACACTTTTAGCATGGCATCAAGCGCCACCCGTTGTGCCACGTCCAGACCGGTGGCGGGCTCATCCAGTACCAACAGGCGCGCATAAGGGTTCAGCGAAGGCCATACCTGCAAAAATACGGCGGCAAGACGTACACGCTGCCACTCGCCGCCGGACAGTTCCGTCAACGGGCGCGTCAATTTATCCGTTAACATCAGACGCGTGGCGAGTTGGGCGACCACTTCATCGACCGCCATGACACTCACCTGTTTCGGCTGGTGCAGCGCCAGATACTGGAACACGGGCATCAACGCACTCGGGTTTTGCTGCTGCGACAGATAAGCGCGACGCAGCGCCAGATCTCGCGCAGATAAATCGGCAATCGGCATGCCGTCCAGTTCCACGCGCCCTCCGCCCTCCAATAGCCCGGAAACCCGCGCCAGCAGCGTGCTTTTCCCTGAACCATTGGGCCCGACCACGTGAATTAACCGCCCCGCATAGGCGCTGACGCTGACGGGCTGTAAACGCCGCCCGCAGGCAACATGGGTCAGACGCAGCGCGCTGGGAACGTGATGCTTTAACTCTTGTGTCAACAATTACTCGGCCACCGCAGCATCAATGGCGTTAACAATCATTTTGTCATCCGGCGCGATATCAGGAGAAAAACGCTGGATCACCTGACCATTGCGCCCGATCAGGAATTTTTCAAAGTTCCACAGAATATCTTCAGGATGCTTGGGCGCGCGCCCTTTATTGAGTAAACGCTCATAAAAACCGCTAAGCAGATTGCCCTTGGCTTTGGGTTGTGCGGCAATCAGGTGGCGGTACAGGGGATGACGCTGCTCACCGTTCACCTCAATCTTGCTGAACATCGGGAACTGCACGCCAAAGGTGGCACGGCAAAACTCCTGAATTTCAGCGTCGCTGCCCGGCTCTTGCCCGGCGAACTCATTGGAGGGAAAACCCAGCACCACAAAACCGCGCTCACGATAGCTTTCATACAGTTTTTCCAACGCATCGTACTGCTTGGTTAAACCGCATTTGGAGGCCACGTTAACAATCAGTGCGACCTGTCCCTGGTAAGCGCCCAACGTGGTCGCCTCACCGTTAATGGTGGTCAACGGGATTGCATAGATGTCGTTACTCATAGTCACCTTCCTGTTGTACGTCATTAGGTTACATTTACCGGATTACGCTGGCGCAGCAGCAGCCAGATAAACAACGGTGCGCCGAGCGTCGCGGTGATCACACCGATGGGCAATTCGGCCGAGGGGATCATTACGCGGGCCATAGTGTCAGAGAGTGAGAGCGTCATGGCACCCGCCAGCCCGCATCCCGTCAGCAAATAACGTTGATCGGTCAATCCTATCAGCCGCAGCGCGTGGGGTACAATCAGACCGACAAACCCGATAACCCCCGCCAGCGCAACGCTAATTCCTACCAGAATGCCGACCACCAGCACCAAAAGGTTACGCCACCGGTAAACGGAGATCCCCAGTTGCCGCGCCTGAATCTCACCCAGCGACAGACGGTTGAGCGTCTGCCCCTGACGGCTTAACCACACCAGACAAGGCAGCAAGGCGACCATCAGCCACCCGTAGCGCCAGTCAACGCCGCTAAACCCGCCCAGCATCCAATACATCAATTGGCGTAGATCCAGACTGGTGCTGAAATAGACGGCCCAGGTCATCACCGCACTGCATACAATCCCCAGCGCCACGCCAATCAGCAGCAAACGTGCATTGGAAATGTGACGTCGCGCAAAATGTAATAGTAAGAATGTGGTGACGAGCGCCCCCACAATAGCGCCAACGCTCAGCACCCAAACGGGCTGCATGCCCTGCCCCAGCAGGACGCCGAGCACCAGCGCCACGCCTGCGCCATTGGCAACGCCCAGCAAGCCCGGTTCCGCCAGTGGGTTATCAAAAATGGCCTGCATCACGGCCCCCGACATCGCCAGGCTCGCCCCCACCAGCATCACCGCCAACGTTCTCGGCAGGCGCAACTGCCAGATGAAAACACGCTGGGCGTCATCCCACCACGCCCAGGGCATCACCCAACGATCGCCAGCACATAACCCGATGATCACGGCCACCACCGCCAGTAGCGCCAACACAACAACGCGTTGACGGTCATGATAGCGCTGGCGCAAACGTAACAGCGAGTATCCCTTGTTCAATGACTGCATAACGCTATCCTGTACACTGCGGTCATACCCGCAAACTCAACTCAGCTTAACTCGACCGTCATTTCGTGTAGCGTCACTGCACGCCGTTCATCTCGCTAAGGCATTTCAGGTACCGAGTAGCGATTAAAACGCCACTTTACGTCGCCCTGTCAACCAGGCACCGACAAACTCCGGCACCACTGCCGTCGCCGCGCCGTAGATTTTTTCATCAAACTGGCTCTCTACCTGACTCGGTTCGAGGTTAAGTTCTATGGTGTAAGCGCCATGGCTGTGCGCTTCATGAACGAACCCCGCCGCCGGATAAACATGTCCAGACGTTCCGATAGCGATGAAATAATCGGCTTGCGCCAGCGCCTGATAGATGCGCTCCATGCCAAGGGGCATCTCCCCGAACCACACCACGTGCGGGCGCAGCGGCGCGGGAAACTGGCAACAGTGGCAGCGTTCATCGGCAGCGATATCACCGGTCCACTCGATAACCTGCCCGCTCTGACAACAGCGTACCTTAAGCAATTCACCGTGCATATGAACAACCCGCTGGCTGCCGGCACGCTCGTGCAGATTATCAATATTTTGCGTCACCAGCAGGAAGTTATCCCCGAGCGCCGCCTCGAGATTGGCTAACGCCAGATGCGCTGCGTTGGGCACCACCTCTGGCTGCTGCAACTGCTTACGGCGCGCATTGTAAAACGCCTGCACCCGTTGTGGATCGCGTTGAAACCCTTCCGGCGTAGCGACATCTTCCACCCGGTGCTCTTCCCACAGGCCATCCGCCGCACGAAAGGTGCGAATGCCGGATTCCGCTGAAATCCCCGCGCCGGTCAGAACCACCACGCGCGGGCTTTTTGATTCATTCACCGCCAGATAATCCTTATGGAAAATACGTGAACGCAGACGCTGCTGACGCAGTCGCTTTCCTTGATGAAACCGGATCATCCTTTGACGCGTATGCATGTCTGCTCCTGTTAAAGCTGGGTTATAACGCGGCCTGCTTGATGGCCAATGCGCGTTTATCGCTAAAAAATTACTGCGAAGCAAAGTGCAGCAGGGCCGCACCACGAACGCCACCAGCATCGCCGTAACGCGCCTTCTCAATGCGCGGTAAGCGCGCAACCGGCAGCAAATACTCCGGCAACCGCGTCGGAAGAAACTGATAGATCTCATCAAAGTTAGACAACCCGCCGCCCAGCACCAGCAAGTGGGGGTCAAACATCGTCAACAGATTCCCCACACAGGCCGCCAGCACGCTCATATAACGATCGACGTGCGCCAGCGCGTTTGCTTCCCCCGCCCGATAGTGGCGAATAATGGTGACAGCATTAAGACTTTCGCCATAGGTATGCGCATAAAGCCATTCAAAACCTCGGCCAGAAATATAGTTTTCGATACAACCCGATTGACCACAGCCGCACTTCACCCGAGGGATATCTTCCCCCATGATATCCAGCGCATCTACCGGCAGCCGGAAATGGCCGAATTCACCGGTAATGCCGTTGCGACCATCAATCACTTCGCCGTTAATCACCAGACCGCCGCCGACGCCAGTGCCGAGGATCAGCCCCAACACCACAGGATACTGACGGAATTCACCCTCCCAGGCTTCCGAAAGGGCAAAGCAGTTAGCATCGTTGGTCATGCGCACATCGCGCTGTAACAGGCGTTGTAAATCCGCCTGTAGCGGTTTTCCCATGGTTGCAGGCAGGTTAGCGGTAAACAGCGCGCCATCATCTCCGCCGCGCATACCCGGAATGCCGACGCCGACAGTTCCCTGTTTGCCTGTCAACGCATCGGCTTCCTGCGTGAGTGCGACAAAGGCCGCCAGCAACGCATCATAGTCATTACGCGGCGTAGGCACCCGTTTTTGCCATACGGACTTCATATCCGCATCAAAGACGCCGACTTCAATCTTACTGCCGCCCAGATCAAAACCATAATACATGGCTCACTCCTCTGTGGCTGAATAGGTTGTGCGATTGCAAGGTGCCGCAGCGCTATTGCCCGCTTAACACACGAGCGGGCTCAATACGGCTGGCGCGCCGCGCCGGATACCAACTGGCCAGCAAGCTCAACGCCACGGCGGTGAGTAGCACCAGAACCACATCCGTCATGTGCAATTCTGACGGCAGAAAATCGATAAAATAGATATCACCCGAGAGAAAATGGTGCCCGGTCAGCGATTCAATCCCACGCATGATCGCACTCAGTTGCAGCGTTGCTACCACCCCGATCACCGCGCCAATCACGCATCCCAACAGACCAGCCAGCAAGCCATACCAGATGAAAATGGCGCGGATAAGGCTGTCGCTCGCCCCCAAGGTGCGCAACACGGCAATATCGCTACTTTTGTCTTTCACCGCCATCACCAGCGTGGAAACAATGTTAAAGCAGGCAACGCCAATCACCAGTACCATCGCTAAATACATGATAGTCCGAATCATCTGGATGTCGCGGTACATGTAACCGTAGGTGCCAATCCAGTCACGAATATAGATATAGGTGTCAGTGACTTTCCCTGCGTCACGCACTAATTTGCTGGCAGCAAACACGTCATTGACCTTGATGGCAATACCGCTGACATCATCCCCCATATCAAGATACTGCTGTGCGTCAGCCAGCGGAATCAACGCCAGACTGTGATCGAGCTGCCCGCTGAGTTGCAGAATACCGCTCACGTGCAGGCGAATGCGCTTCGGCTGTAACAGCTTCATTTGCGGATCGCTGTTGGGGATCATTACCGTCACCCAATCCCCGGTTTTCACTTCAAGCGCCTGTGCAACGCCCCTACCGAGAATAACCTGCTGCTCACCCGCTTTGAAATTGGCCCAGGCGTTTCCTGCCACGAACGTTGGCAAGGTGCTGAGACGTTGTTCCTGTTGCGGATCGACGCCCTTCATCTGTATCGCGCGCAGCCTGGCACCGCTCTCCAACAGCCCGGTGAAATGCACATAGGGCGCAGCGGCAACGATGCCAGGCACCTGCTCAATTTTTGGCAACATATTCTGCCAGCCGGTGAACGGCGGATTGACCGGTTCCATTTCACCATGGGGCACCACGGCCAGAATACGATTTTTCAATTCACGCTCGAAGCCGTTCATGGCACTGAGGCCAACGATCAACACCGCCACCCCGAGCGCAATACCGATGGTGGAGATCACCGAGATCAGGGAAACCATGCCACCGCGCCGACGACCCCGGCTAAAACGCAGCCCAATCAGCAAGGAAAGCGGGGGAAAACTCATTGCGCGGCTCCCATCAGCGTTAACTCTTGCTGGAGTTGCCCGTCACGCATTTCCAACTGGCGACGCAAACGCGCAGCCAGCGACAAGTCGTGAGTCACCACCAGAAACGCCGTGCCCTGACGCACGTTTAATTCGCCCAGCAGTTCAAAAATGGTATCCGCTGTGCGCTGATCGAGGTTACCCGTAGGCTCATCCGCCAACACCAGAGACGGGTTATTCACCAACGCGCGAGCGATGGCCACGCGCTGACGCTCCCCACCGGACAACTCGCTGGAGCGGTGCTCGCGCCGTGCATCCAGCCCTACGGCGGTCAGCATGGCGCGCGCCTGATCCTGCGCCTGCGCGGGCGAGGTGTTGCCAATCAGCAAGGGCATCGCCACGTTTTCCAACGCAGTGAAATCCGGCAGTAAATGGTGAAACTGGTAGATAAAACCCAGTTCACGGTTACGTAGCGCCGATTTAGCGGCAGCAGAGAGCCCGCTGAGCGCCTCGCCTTTAAAGATAACATCGCCCGTGGTGGGCGCATCCAGCCCGCCCAACAAGTGCAACAGGGTACTTTTCCCCGACCCGGAGCTACCAACAATCGCCATCATTTCACCGGCCTGCATGCTGAATGTCACATGACGCAGCACGTCGGTGGAGAGTTTTCCTTCCTGGTAGGTTTTGCACAGGTCATTACATTGCAACAACAGGGAATCATTCATAGCGTAAAGCCTCTGCGGGATGAACGGCGGCGGCGCGCCAGGAAGGATAAAGGGTAGAGAGCAGCGCGACGACCATCGCCACCAACGCGATAGTCACCACCTGCACCGCATCAATATGAACGGGCAGCGCGGCACCATCGAGCAACAGCCCCAATGCTGGGATCAGCGTATTCAGTTGGCTGGCCAGCAGCGTACCCAGCACAGCGCCTAACAATGCGCCAATCACACCGGCACTGCCCCCCTGCACCATAAACACCGCCATGATCTGGCGTTGAGTCAGCCCCTGCGTTTGCAAAATGGCGACCTCGCCCTGCTTTTCCATCACCAACAGCCCCAACGATGTAATGATATTGAACGCCGCGACAGCGACGATCAGGCTCAATAACAGCCCCATCATGTTTTTTTCCATACGAACGGCCTGAAACAGTTCGCCCTTGCGTTCACGCCAATCTTTCATCACCAATCCTTGTGGCACTGGCTGCGCACTGAACGCCACAATATCCAACGGGTTTTCCAGCCATAAGCGCCAGCCGGTGATGTGCCCTGCCGGGTAACGCATCAGACGCGATGCATCCTGCTGATTCACCAGCATCTGGTAACCATCCACTTCGCTGCCTGCGGCAAAAGTACCCGCCACGGTAAACAAGCGCTGGCTGGGAATGCGTCCCATCGGCGTGAGCTGGCTGGCACCGGTCACCATAATACGCAGTTGTTCACCGCGTTTAACCCCAAGCTGGGAGGCCAACTGCTCGCCAAGGATCACCTGGTATTCACCCGGTTGAAGTTGAGTAAGCGAAGTATTTTTCAAAAAACGGGACAAGGGCTCGGGTTCATCGGGGTTAATGCCAAGCATCACCCCGACGGCCACGCTGCGCGCACTTTGCAGCACCACTTCGCCCGTGGTGATTGGCGCAATGCGCGTCACGCCCTGTAAGGTGCTCAGCGACGAGGCGGGCAACGCCTGCGGATCGAGTGAACCGTTCGCCGTGGTGACCACTGCCTGCGGCATCAGCCCCAGAATGCTCTCTTCAAGCTCCTGCTCAAAGCCGTTCATCACCGACAATACGGTCACCAGCGCCATGACGCCTAACGTGATGCCAATGGCCGATAACCAAGAGACAAATCGCCCAAAGCGATCCGATGCTCGCCCACGCATATAACGCAGGCCAATAAATAAAGCGACAGGTTGATACATGAAATCCGTCTGGATAAGGTTGCTAAAGCAAAGTGATCAAGGATAATAAAGGGTCATATCACTTTATGGAACCCTACCCCGCTTTCTACACTGCTTTTTCTTATGCTGGAACGGGGCAACACCAGATATTCGGATTATGCCTGAAAAAAATCGCTATGCTCTGCCCGTAAAAGCGGGTGAACAACGTCTGTTAGGCCAACTCACAGGCGCTGCCTGCGCCGTCGAGTGTGCCGACATCATTGAACGCCACGCCGGGCCGGTTGTGCTTATCGCACCCGATATGCAAAACGCGCTGCGGCTACGCGATGAACTCCAGCAGTTTACGGCGCATCCGGTCACCACGTTGTCTGACTGGGAGACGCTGCCTTACGACAGTTTCTCGCCGCATCAGGAGATAATCTCGGCGCGTCTGTCCACGCTGTATCACCTCCCGGAAATGACGCGCGGTGTGCTGGTGTTGCCGGTCAATACGCTGATGCAGTTGGTGTGCCCACACACCTTCCTGCACGGGCATGCGTTAATGGTGAAAAAGGGACAACGCCTGTCGCGCGATAAACTGCGCGCGCAATTGGAGCAAGCAGGTTACCGCAGTGTCGATCAGGTGATGGAGCACGGTGAGTTTGCCACGCGCGGTGCGCTGTTGGACCTCTTCCCCATGGGCAGTGAAGAACCCTACCGCATCGATTTTTTCGATGATGACGTAGATAGCCTGCGCGTATTTGATGTCGACAGCCAGCGCACGTTGCACGAAGTGGCACACATCAGCCTGCTGCCCGCGCATGAATTCCCTACTGACAAAAACGCCATCGAACGCTTTCGCAGCCAGTGGCGCGAAACCTTTGAAGTACGTCGTGATGCCGAGCATATTTATCAACAGGTCAGCAAAGGCACCTGGCCTGCGGGCATTGAATATTGGCAACCGCTGTTTTTTGAACAGCCGCTCAGCACGCTGTTCAGCTATCTCCCCAGCAATACGCTGCTGGTCAACACCGGCGATCTGGAAGCCAGCGCCACCCGCTTTTGGGCCGATATTCAACAACGTTTTGAAAGCCGCCGCGTAGACCCGATGCGCCCGCTATTAACGCCGGACACCTTGTGGCTGCGCGTCGATGCGTTGTTCAGCGAACTGAAAGCCTGGCCGCGCGTTCAACTCAGCAAAGAAACGCTGGCGGATAAAGCGGCACACCGTAACCTCGGTTACCAAACGCTGCCGGACATTGCCATCCAGCATCAACACAAAGCGCCGTTGGATGCACTGCGGCGTTTTTTGGAAGGCTTTACCGGACAGGTTATCTTTTCCGTTGAAAGCGAGGGGCGTCGCGAAACCCTGCAGGAATTACTGGCGCGCATCAAACTGTCACCAACGCCCATTACCCGGTTGGATCAGGCGGACAAACCCGGCGCTTATCTGATTATCGGTGCCAGCGAGCACGGCTTTATCGACACACTGCGCCAACGCGCCTTGATTTGTGAAAGCGACTTGCTCGGTGAACGCGTTGCGCGTCGACGTCAGGACAGCCGTCGCACCATTAATACCGATACGCTGATCCGCAACCTGGCCGAACTGCATCCGGGCCAGCCCGTGGTGCATCTGGAGCACGGTGTCGGACGCTATGTCGGCCTCACGACGCTGGAAGCCGGTGGCATCACCGCCGAGTACATGATCCTGAGCTACGCGGGCGAAGATAAACTTTATGTCCCGGTTTCCTCATTGCACCTCATCAGCCGTTATTCCGGTGGCGCGGACGACAGTGCGCCATTACACAAACTGGGGGGGGATGCCTGGTCGCGTGCGCGGCAAAAAGCGGCGGAGAAAGTGCGTGATGTGGCAGCCGAACTGCTGGATATCTACGCACAGCGCGCAGCGAAAAGCGGGTTTGCCTTTAAGCACGATCGCGAGCAATACCAACTGTTCTGTGAGGGGTTCCCGTTCGAAACCACACCGGATCAGGCACAAGCCATCAATGCCGTGCTGAGCGACATGTGTCAGCCGCTGGCAATGGATCGGCTGGTGTGCGGTGACGTCGGCTTTGGTAAAACCGAAGTCGCGATGCGCGCCGCGTTCCTGGCGGTGGAAAACCACAAACAGGTGGCCGTGCTGGTACCAACTACCCTGCTGGCACAACAGCATTTCGACAATTTCCGCGACCGCTTTGCCAACTGGCCTATCCGTATCGAAATGCTCTCCCGTTTCCGCAGTGCCAAAGAACAGACGCAGGTGCTGGAACAAACGCAGGAAGGCAAGGTCGACATTCTGATTGGCACCCACAAACTGCTGCAAAGTGATGTGCACTGGCGCGACCTTGGGCTGCTGATTGTGGATGAAGAGCACCGCTTTGGCGTGCGCCACAAAGAGCGTATTAAAGCGATGCGTGCCAACGTGGATATCCTGACGTTGACCGCCACGCCGATCCCGCGCACGCTGAACATGGCGATGAGCGGGATGCGCGATCTCTCGATTATTGCCACGCCGCCCGCGCGCCGTCTGGCGGTAAAAACCTTTGTCCGCGAATACGATGGTCTGTTGGTGCGCGAAGCGATGCTGCGTGAAATTCTGCGCGGCGGGCAGGTTTATTACCTCTACAACGACGTAGAAAACATTGAAAAAGCCGCACAACGCTTGGCGGAATTGGTCCCTGAAGCGCGCATCGCGATTGGTCACGGCCAAATGCGCGAACGGGATCTGGAACGGGTGATGAGCGATTTCCACCATCAGCGCTTTAACGTACTGGTGTGTACCACCATTATCGAAACCGGTATCGATATCCCCAGCGCCAACACCATCATCATTGAGCGCGCCGACCATTTCGGTTTGGCCCAGTTGCACCAGTTGCGCGGCCGCGTAGGACGTTCGCACCATCAAGCCTACGCCTACCTGCTAACGCCAAACCCGAAGGCCATGAGCACCGACGCGCACAAACGGCTGGAAGCTATCGCCTCACTGGAAGATCTGGGCGCGGGCTTTGCGCTGGCAACCCATGATTTGGAGATTCGCGGCGCCGGTGAACTGCTTGGCGAAGATCAAAGCGGGCAAATGACGACCGTCGGTTTTTCGCTCTATATGGAGTTGCTGGAAAGCGCGGTCGATGCGCTCAAAGCAGGGCGCGAACCCTCTTTGGAAGATCTGATCAGCAGCCAGACCGAGGTGGAATTACGCCTGCCGTCCCTGCTGCCGGAGGACTTTATCCCTGACGTCAACACGCGGTTGTCGTTCTATAAGCGTATCGCCAGCGCCAAGGACGATAACGCATTGGAAGAGTTGAAAGTGGAGCTTATCGATCGCTTCGGTACTCTGCCGGATGCCACGCGCCATCTGTTGCAGATTGCCGCACTGCGCCAGCACGCGCAATCGCTGGGCATCAAACGTATCGAGGGCAATGAAAAAGGCGGATTTATCGAGTTTAGCGCCCACAACCGGGTCGATCCTGCGCACCTGATTGGCCTGTTACAGCGCGATCCTCGCGTCTATCGTTTGGATGGCCCTACCCGCTTGAAATTTATTAAAGACCTCAGCGAAAGGCCACAGCGTATCGATTTCATCGCTGGACTGCTGACTGACATGGCGCAACATACCTTGGCGGCATAAACCTGCACCGTGGTGGCTACTCTTGTTTAGCCACCACGGTGTGTAGGGTTGAAGATGACCACAAACCAAAAGCGCGACAATCGGATACGCAACCCCGTTTATCCTGAAAAAGATGTGCCTCTATACAAGCCGCTTTACACGCAGTAAAATCCCCGCCTTTTTCTTGTTACCGGGAGGGATAACATGTTTATCGGCTTTGACTACGGCACGGCCAACTGTTCCGTTGCACTGATGCAAAATGGCACGCCACGCCTGTTGCCACTGGAAAACAACTCTCCCTATCTCTCATCCATGCTGTGCGCGCCGACGCGTGAAGCCGTCAGCGAATGGTTGTGGCGTCATCATCACGTCGAGGCCGAAGGCGAAAATGCGCAACTGCTGAGACGTGCCATCAGCTACAACCGCGATGAAGATATTGTCGTTGAACCCCAGAGCGTACACTTTGGGCAAGCGGCGCTGGCACGTTATATGGATGACCCGCAAGAAGTGTGGTTCGTGAAGTCCCCCAAGTCTTTTTTAGGGGCGGTAGGGTTAAAAGCGCAGCAGATCGCCTTTTTTGAAGATCTGGTGTGCGCCATGATGCTGCATATTCGCCAGCAGGCGGAGCAACAGGCGGAAGATACCATCACGCAGGCGGTGATTGGTCGGCCAATCCATTTCCAAAGTATCGGTGGCGATGCGGCGGATAAGCAGGCACAGGACATTCTTGAGCGCGCCGCAACGCGCGCCGGATTTCGTGATATCGCCTTTCAGTTTGAGCCCGTCGCCGCCGGGCTGGATTTTGAAGCGACGCTACAGCAGGAAACGCGGGTGCTGGTGGTCGATATCGGCGGGGGAACTACCGACTGCTCGATGCTGTTGATGGGGCCTGCGTGGCACCGCAAGCAAGAGCGTCACGACAGTCTGCTAGGGCACAGCGGATGCCGTACCGGCGGCAACGATCTCGATATCCAACTGGCCTTCAAACAGTTTATGCCGCTGCTCGGTATGAATGGTATGACGGAAAAAGGCATCGCCTTGCCGACCTTGCCTTGGTGGAATGCGGTCGCCATTAACGATGTGCCAGCACAGAGTGCGTTTTACAACAATGCAACCCGTACACTGATCAACGAGATGATCCGCGATGCGCGTGAACCTGCACAGGTTAAACGTTTACTGAGCGTCTGGCAGCAGCGCTTGAGCTATCGCTTGGTGCAACAAGCAGAAGCCTGCAAAATTGCCTTATCCGATGCGCCCCTGACCGACGCCGCGCTGGCATTTATCGAAACCGCGCTGGCAACACGCGTCTCTGCCGACGAGATGGTGCAGGCGATTGCCCAACCCGTATCGCAGATTCAAACCCAGATTCGCCAGGCGTTGGATGACAGTGGAACACGTCCAGATGTCATCTATCTGACCGGTGGCAGCGCGCGCTCGCCGCAGTTGCGTCTGGCGGTACAACAAGCATTGCCTGATGTGTCTATCGCCAGCGGCGATGATTTTGGTTCCGTCACCGCCGGGTTGGCACGCTGGGCTGAATTATTGTTTCAGCGTTAAACGAGCAATGACACGCCCTGATGGGCGTGTCAGATTTCCACTTATGCCTTTTGATTCAGCACCAGTTGCCCATTTCTATCCAACGGGATTTGGGTGCCTGGATCGCGATCCATACGGATCTTGCCTTGCTGCGCGCCAATTTTGTAAGTGACATCATAGCCCAGTACTTTCTGGGATTTGTCATACACCGTCTGGCAACGCTGTTGCGTCGTGGAGTAGGTATCATTGTTCTGCATATGGCCCTGAACCTGATTGCCTGCATATCCACCCGCCAACGCCCCCGCCACCGTGGCAATATCCTTGCCTCGACCACCGCCGACCTGATGCCCCAATACGCCACCAGCCACCGCGCCAAGCACCGACCCCGCCAGACGATTCTCATCTTGCACCGGGCGACGGTGGGTTACGCTGACATCGCGGCACTCCTGACGCGGTGTTTTCACCGTTTCTTTAATGGGTGTTGCCGAGATTACCTGGGCAAACTGCGGCTCGGGTGAAAATACCTCCATGCTGGCTACCGCCGCTACGCCTAGAGCAGCAGCCACACCGATACCCACCCCCGCTAACATGGATTTGTTCACAGAAACCTCCTGAATGACCGCTCGCACCTGCTTTATTCGCTGTATTCATGAGCGTCAGGGGATGGTGCCCTTAACGTCGGTATCAGCCATTACAGCGTGCGTTGTTTCGTTGATAACTGGCAAAAGTGTGCATTCGAAGCGTAAACGTGACAATCAGATTAGTTAACCAAAAGCGTAGGTATGTTAATAAAATGCGGTTATTTGGGATTTTTCTTAGGGGGAATTGGCGTTAAGGCGAGATGTTATTCTGAGAGTAAAAAAGCGCTAAATTCTGGCCCTTCAGGACCGGAAAACGTGCCGCCCCAACCGGCAGCACGTTGTAGACCCCGTCGGTTAATGCAGTTTCAAACGCGGGCGAATCACGCGGTTAATACCGCCCACCAGCATCATCAACCCGGTTTTGGTGTAGCCGTGCAAGGCAATCTGGTGCATACGGTACAGTGAAATATACACCACGCGCGCAATGCGCCCTTCCACCATTACCGATCCACGCATCAGGTTACCCATCAGGCTGCCGACGGTGCTGAACTTGGACAGCGACACCAGCGAACCGTGATCCTTATAGACATAAGGCTTCAGCGCCTGACCGTTGAGCTGGGCGAGGATATTGTGATAGCAGCGCGTCGCCATCTGATGCGCCGCCTGGGCACGCGGCGGGACAACGCTGCCGCTCGGTTGCAGGCACGATGCGCAATCACCGATCGCATAGATGTTTGGATCGCGCGTGGTTTGCAGCGTCGGTTCCACCACCAGCTGGTTGATGCGGTTGGTTTCCAGACCAGCAATCTCTTTCATGGCATCAGGAGCTTTGATCCCTGCGGCCCACACCATCAAATCGGCTTCAATAAACTCGCCCTCTTTGGTGTGCAAACCACCGGGTTTCGCTTCCGTGACCATGGTTTTGGTCAGAACGCGTACACCGATATTGGTCAACTCCTGATGCGCGGCGGCAGAAATACGCGGTGGCAACGCGGGCAAAATGCGCTCCCCGGCTTCTACCAGCGTCACGTTCAGAGCCTGATTATCCAACCCGTCAAAACCATAGCTGTGTAGTTGCTTCACCGCATTATGCAGTTCCGCGGAGAGTTCTACCCCCGTCGCGCCACCGCCGACGATAGCAATGTTAACCTTTTCTTTATCGTCGTTAGTGTTTGAGGTGAATTTCAGAAACAGGTTGAGCATTTCATTGTGGAAACGGCGCGCCTGTTTGGGGCTGTCGAGAAAAATACAGTTGTCTTTGACGCCGGTGGTACCGAAGTCGTTAGAGATACTGCCCAGCGCAATCACCAAAATGTCATAGGGCAGCGAACGTTCCGCAACCAGCATTTCACCCTGATCGTTATCGATTTCGGCCAGTCGAATGCACTGACATTCACGATCGATGTCCATCAACGTGCCTAACTGAAAATGGAAACCGTGGTTACGTGCATGTGCCAGATAGCTCAGCGCGTCAATGTCATCATCCATCGAGCCTGTTGCCACTTCGTGCAGCAACGGTTTCCATAAATGACTTTGATTACGATCGACCAAGGTGATCTCAGCTTTGCTTTTGCGCCCCAGCTTATGACCCAGGCTGGTGGCTAATTCCAAACCGCCGGCTCCACCGCCGACAATAACAATTTTTTTAAGTGCTGATGTCAAAACGACCCCCTGATTGTGAACCAATAGTTAATAAGGCGTAAAAAATAATATCCTTATATTACATAGGGTTCTCATAAGTTAAATGCCAAATCTGTGGGAAGAATAGCACGCTAGGTCATTTGGTCATACCAAAATTGATATATATCAATTTATTTTTCATCCGCTTGATTCGCGGCAAAAAATTTCCTTTTGAATTCATCAAATTATTTTGCAGGTGCGGATATCAGTATAGGACACACGACGTTGGACGAGGAACGTCAAACGTCGTGACAGGGAAAAATGGGAGGGGGTATAGCGATCAGCCGAGCGTTTTAAACGCCTTAATGCGCTGAAGGTGCGGCGAGATACTCTTGAATTTATGCGTCTGAATGTCGTCCCAAATGACTTCGTAGAACGATCCCAACAGTGCAGCACTGCGCTGACTATCCAGCATTTCATCATTACGTGACAGCACGGTCAGACAGCGATCGCGATTCTTCTCGCGGAAATTAGCGACACACTTGGTGGCAATGTCCGCATACTCTTCGGGCCTGTCGATTTTTCCTACCATGTTCTCTTGCGGGAACAGGTTTGGATTAAAAATGACCTGGCGAATATCACATAGGAAGCCGATACGTTCGGCCCAAAAACCGCCCAGCCCGACACCACAAATCAGCGGACGCTCATCCTGTGCACGCTGAATCAGCTTGTCGACTTGTTTGAGCAAATGTTGCATGTCATGGCGGGGATGAAGCGTACTGTAACTCAGCAGCTCAACGTCCTGGTCAATAAACTGCAACTGCAACACTTTTTCATGGTTGCCAGGGCTAGTGGAATCAAAGCCATGCAAGTAGATAATCATCTGAACCTCATCCTCCGGATACGACCAACGTCAGACGTCGCCCTCTATCACAACAGGCAGACGCTTTTTGATAATACACCCGATGAATTGAGTCTGCATTGACCGATGACAGGTTATCTGGCGCGCAGGTGTGTAGCGTATTCGTCCGGATTACGCGTGTAGCCCGAGGGCTCGACGCGATGCCGAACCTGCCGCTAAAAACGCCGTTTGCCCCGTTTGATGCCAACACACCTCACACCACATCAGGATAAGATAATCGGCCCAGGGCAGCCACTGTTGAACCGATGCGTTCAACGCCTGCGCGCACAAACCGGGGCGCAACTGCTGGTAAGTCTGTAGCAAACGTCGCTGTGATGCAACGTCCAGCCCGTTGCCGCGCACCAACAGCGCCAGTTCCAGTCCAATATCACCATCGGCGGCGTATTCCCAATCGATAAGCAGCAGCGTTCCCTGCGGCGTGATCAAGACATTCTCGCTGTGCACATCAAGGTGCAAGGGTGCCCATGCGAGCTGGTCAGGCGGCGCAACGCGTTGAAAATGGTGGTGCCAGCGCAGTAACGCAGGCGTGCGCCGACGCGGATCCATGTGTTGCCAATGGCGGATAAACTGCATCGGTAAATTCAAACGAAAGCCACAGCAGGGCTGGCAGTGAAGCTGACTGAGCAGTTGTGCCAGCGATCCGTTTTCCAATACACAGGAAAAATCCTGCGCAGATGCCGTAGCCCCTGCCGCCCATTCCACAATGAGCCAACCGTCGCGGTACACCACAGGCTTCGGGGCCAAATGGCGTACTGAGAGTTGGCGTAACACCCGGTATTCACGCTGTCTGGATACGCCCAACTGCGCCGCCTCGGTGGTTTGCGGCCGCGCCAGCAGTTCACGATCGCCCACGCGAACGCGCCAGCAGCCGCGACCCGAACCGTTCACGGCATCGAAATGAAAACCGGCGGTATCAACCGCCGGAAAGCGTTGCGCAAGCAGACGTTCAAGCGCCACTTTACTGCTGGACGGCAGCATTTCCCGACCATACGATTTCACCGGTTTGCACCAGCATCAGTTGCATATCCAACTGCGGGGTTTTCACATCACCGCTGACATCGCTGTAGAGCACATACTGCGCGCTCACGTAGCGTGCCAGGCCAATCGCCTTCGTGCGCGAGCCCAGACTGTCCTCCGCCGATAACCCCAGCGTCTGTTTCGCAACGGCCACCTGTTCACGCGGCACCAGCGTGAACGCTTTTCCGTTCCCCAGCGCATCATAAATCGCCGCTGTCGCCTTCGCGACCGGCAGTGCGCCGTTGGTGTTGTTCTTCACGCTGTCAACCAGCAGGATACTGCCGGGCGCGACACCACTGGCCTGCCGCATTTGCGCCACTAATGGCCCGACGCTGCCTTCCCAGTTCAGTGTTTGAATTTTCGGCGGCGTAGGCACCGGCTGCCCCGGCGGCGGCGTGACCACTTCCGGCTGTGACGGTTGTACCGGTTCTATCTGCGCCGGTGGCTGTTGCTCTGGCGGACGGGTCATACATCCGGTCAACACCATTGCCCCGAACAGCAGCACAAGATACTTTTTCATGCTTTCCTCTCTAAACGCTTTTACAGAAACAGATGGAGGCGGACTTGCTGAACATTCTGCCCCTCGTGCGCGCCAGAAATACGCACTTCGCCCTGCGCCTGCACCAGAACGCTGCGCACCTCGTCATAAGGCAGCACATCTAACCCTTTTGCGTCATACCAGTAGAAGCGGTACTGCACCGCCACCGCCTGAGATGACGTATTGCGCAGCACCGCCCAAGCGCTTCCCCCCTCACTGCGCGTGGTCAGATCGGGTTTTGAGGCCGTGATCCCGGCGGACAACAGAGAGGCATCAAGCACGAGTGTTTGCCGCTCGTTGATGGTCAACACGGGCGGTGTGCTGGAACACGCGACGGCCCCCAACACCAACACAGCAGATAACAGGTTGCGCACAATCTGGATGTTCATCACGTTAGTCCGACAACAACGGCCCCAGAGGACGACCACCCAGCAGGTGCATATGAATATGATAGACTTCCTGGCCGCCATGGCGATTGCAGTTAACGATCAGACGATAGCCGTCTTCATCAATGCCCTCATCGCGCGCGATCTTGCTGGCGACAGTGAACAATCTTCCCAGTGCCTGTTCGTGCTCAGGCAAAACATCGTTTACAGTCGGAATCAATACGTTAGGCACGATCAAAACGTGCGTTGGCGTGCGAGGCGCGATATCACGAAAGGCCGTCACCAGTTCATCCTGATAGACGATGTCGGAAGGAATTTCCCGGCGGATAATTTTACTGAAAATGGTTTCTTCAGCCATGTTTGAGTTCCTTGTAAACGTGTAATGCCGAATGGTTACGGCAGTATGAGTGACACTTTCGGTTGCTTTCAACCTTCTTTCTGTTTTTTCTTGTTCAGATATTTGATTTGCGGCTTTTTCTGCGCAGGTCAGCACCCAATAAAAAAGGGAGCTTACGCTCCCTTTATCACTCCCCGGACAACGAATCAGTGATTACGGATGTACTCATCCATATCCGTTTTCAGGTTGTCAGACTTCGTACCAAAAATCGCCTGTACACCGGAGCCTGCAACCACAACGCCAGCTGCACCGAGTTTTTTCAGGCCTGCCTGATCCACTTTGGCGACATCGCCGACGCTGACGCGCAAACGCGTAATACAGGCGTCCAGATTGGTGATGTTTTCTTTGCCACCAAAGGCAGTTACCAGCGCCGCTGCCATTTCACTGTTGTTCTGCGCAGACTGTTCAGAGGTGCTCTCTTCACGGCCCGGCGTTTTCAGATTCAGTTTGGCAATCAGCACACGGAAGATGGTGTAGTAAGCCAGCGCGTAGCACAAGCCAACGATCGGGAACAGCCACAGATTGCTGCCGTTACCACTCAGCACCACGAAGTCGATCAAACCGTGGGAGAAGCTGGTGCCATCGCGCATGCCCAGCAGGATACAGATGGGGAACGCCAAACCTGCCAGAATGGCATGGATCACATACAGGATCGGTGCCACAAACAGGAAAGAGAACTCGATCGGTTCGGTGATCCCGGTCAGGAATGAGGTCAACGCCGCAGAGAGCATGATGCCGCCCACTTTAGCGCGATTCTCCGGCTTCGCGGAGTGCCAGATAGCAATCGCCGCCGCAGGCAGACCGTACATCTTGAACAGGAAGCCGCCCGCCAGTTTACCCGCGGTCGGGTCACCGGCCATGTAACGCGGAATGTCACCGTGGAACACTTGTCCCGCTGCGTTGGTGAATTCACCGATCTGCATCTGGAACGGTACGTTCCAAATATGGTGCAAACCAAACGGTACCAGTGAACGTTCAACAATACCGTACAGACCGAAGGCCAACACTGGGTTCTGATAAGCCGCCCAATGCGAGAACGTCTGGATTGCGGTCCCGACCGGTGGCCAGATAAAGGAGAGCGCCACACCGGTGATAATCGCCGTCAGGCCGGAGATAATCGGCACAAAGCGCTTACCGGCAAAAAAGCCCAGGTATTCCGGCAACTGGATGCGGTAAAAGCGGTTGAACATGTAGGCCGCAATGGCACCGGCGATGATCCCGCCGAGCACCCCAGTATCCGCCAGGTGTTCTTTGATGATCACTTCGGGCGGCAGTTGCAGCACCAATGGAGCCACCGCTGCCATCGTTTTCACCATAATACCGTAGGCAACAACGGCCGCCAGCGCGGAAACCCCATCATTATTGGTAAAACCGAGGGCTACGCCGATGGCGAAAATCAGTGGCATATTGGCGAATACGGAGTCACCCGCTTGCGCCATCACGCTAGAGACGATGGCCGGCAGCCAGCTAAAGTTTGCCGATCCGACGCCCAGCAGGATACCTGCAATGGGCAGTACGGAAACAGGCAGCATCAGCGACTTACCTACTTTTTGCAGGTTGGCAAATGCATTCTTGAACATAATTGAGTGTGCTCCTGAGTAATAGTGCTTTACGGCGTTATAGCAACAAAAGGCGGGGAGGATACCCTTTGTTATTTGAGGGATTTATCCCTCTTTTAATTTTTACGCAGAGTAAAATAAATGAATCATTCAATGTTTGACTGCTATCACGTTTCATCGCGCCAACAGGTCGAGCAGCGCACAAAATCGCTATTTCTGTACGATGCAGGCAGACAGGATCGCTGTCGCTGGCGGCGAAATCACCAACCAGCGCACAGGTGAGCGTCAATTAATTACGCGGCACAAAAAAACTCAGCCATTTTCAAACACTAGACGGCGGCGGTCAACCGCTGCGAATCGATGTGGAATAGGCGGGAGAAATTGTCTGTGGTAGCCGCCGCTAATTGTGCAATATCAACACCTTTTAGCACGGACAGATACTCGGCAACATCACGCACGTAGGCAGGCTGGTTCTCTTTGCCACGAAATGGCACCGGTGCCAACCATGGGGAGTCAGTTTCAACCAGCAGGCGATCCAGCGGAACAAAGCGGGCGACGTCCCGAAGTTCATCGGCATTGCGAAACGTCACAATGCCTGAAAACGAGATGTAGAACCCCATATCCAGCAGCGTGCGCGCCGTCGCGATATCCTCGGTGAAGCAGTGCAACACGCCACCACAGCGCTCTACCCCCTCTTCTTTCAGGATATCAAGGGTATCCTGACGTGCCGAACGGGTATGCACGATAACCGGTTTGTTTAATTCACAGCCAACGCGAATATGTTCGCGAAAGGAATCACGCTGCTGCGCCTGGGTTTCCGGCTGATAGTGGTAATCAAGGCCCGTTTCACCCATCGCCACCACGCGCGGATCGGCAGCAAGTTGGCGTAGCTCAGCATAATCATACGGTGCATCCTGATTAAGAGGATGCACACCGCACGAATAGGCCACTCCCGGTCGATCGCCGATCAGTTCACGCATGGTGCGAAAACCGGGCAGTGTGGTTGCCACCGCCAGCACAAAACCGACGTCACGCGCCCGCGCTTTGGCCAACACATCAGACACATCTTTATGCAGAGATTGATAATCCAGACCATCAAGGTGGCAGTGCGAATCCACTAATAACATGCTATTTACTCAACGCTTATCAAACAGAGAAAGGAGGGAGGGCATTCAGGCTTGCCGTTTGAAACCGTTGCTCCCATTCCAGCAGCACATCGGCCAGCAGGAGTTCACGGTTCACGCCTGTCACCGTCAGGAGTTGATGGCGGCAGCGCAGCCAACGCGCCAGCACCGCATCGATTTCCGCAGCGGGTAATTGGTTGGCTAACAGCGCTATCAGCGCATCCTGATCGAGGTTAACGCGCGCGCTAGCAGCGCCACGCTGTATTTTTAATGCATCTAGCAGTAGCGAGGACAGCCAGTGAATACGCTCCGGTGCGTCTTCGTGGTTCAGTTGCGGCAACAACGAATAAAACGCACGCGCGGGTACCGCATTTGCCAGCGCCTGACATAATGCCGTGCGCTGACGTGCGGTATCGTCTTGCAGCAAGTGCTCAGCCGCCAGCGGTGCACCCGCCTGTAAACGCAGCGCAGTTTGTAGCGCCTGCGCAGATGCAGGGTGTCGTTTATTGAGCCAGACAACGCTCTGCGCTTCGTCAGGCGTAGGCAGATAAAGGTGCAGGCAACGGCTGCGCAACGTCGCCAACAACCGCATTGGCTCATGGCAACCGAGCAGAAAATAGGTCGCTTCTGGCGGTTCTTCCAGGGTTTTTAACAATGCGTTGGCTGCTGCTTCGGTCAACTGTTCGCTGTTTTCAATCCACACCAGCTTCGCACCGCCCTGCCGTGAACGCTGATAGAGGTTTTCCAATACGCTGCGTATCGCATCAACCCCTAACGTCTGTTTGCCTTTTTCCGGGCTGAGGGCATACCAGTCTGGGTGCGTACCTGCCATCATCAATTTACAGGAATGACACTCTCCGCAGCTCTTCATGCCCTCAGGCTTCTGGCACAGCACACGGCGGGATAACGCATACACCAGCGATTCACGCCCCATACCCGGCAGCGCGTGCAGCAATACTGCATGGTGCGCTCGCCCCTCCTGATATCCCTCAATCAGTTGCCGATAGGGCCCATTCAGCCAGGGATACCATTCCATGCTTAGCGCTCCTGTACCGACAACGGCACAGCATCTTGTGTCTGTTGCTGACCAAGCCACCGCACCAGTGCGGTTTCAATATCCACACTCACCTTCTCCAGCGACTGCGAGGCATCAATGGTAACGATAGTAGCATCGGCGGCAGCCAGCGCTTGATAGCGCGCGCGGGTGCGGGCGAAGAAATCCAGCGATTCCTGCTCAATACGATCGAGCGCACCGCGCTGGCGCGCGCGCGCCAATCCCTGTTCCGGCGGGATATCCAGGTACAGGGTAAGATCGGGGCGAAACGCGCCCAGCACGGTATCACGCAGTGACTGCATGAGCTGTTGATCCATACCGCGCCCGCCGCCCTGATAAGCCTGCGAGGAGAGATCGTGGCGATCGCCAATCACCCAACTACCACGCGCCAACGCGGGTTTGATGACATTCTCCACTAACTGTACGCGCGCGGCATAAAGCATCAATAATTCCGCTTTATCCGTGATTCTCTCATCATCGGCACCTTGTTTTATCAGGCCACGCAGCCGCTCGGCCAATGGTGTACCACCCGGTTCACGGGTAAAGACCACATCCTGCACGCCGTGCGCCCGTAAGGTTGCCAATACGGTGTTCTGCGCACTGGTTTTGCCTGCGCCTTCCAATCCTTCAATCACGATAAATTTACTGTTCATCCCGGTCCTTCAGCGTTGAGCGGTACGCGCGCACTGCACGGTTATGATCGGCAAGGTTGGTCGTGAAACGGTGTCCTCCCTTCCCGTCCGCCACAAAATAAAGATAATCTGTTTTTGCCGGATGCGCAGCGGCTTCAAGGGCAGCTCGGCTCGGCATGGCGATCGGGGTCGGCGGCAACCCGGCAATCACATAAGTATTATACGGCGTGGCGGTATCCAACGCGCTACGCGTTATCACACCACGATAATCCTCACCCATACCATAAATCACGGTAGGGTCGGTTTGCAGGCGCATGCCAGCGCGTAGACGGTTGACAAATACCGACGCGACCTGAGGACGTTCTTCTTTGACCGCCGTCTCTTTTTCCACGATGGAGGCCATGGTCAACAGTTCTTCCGGCGACGCATAGGGCAACCCCGCCTCACGGTTTTTCCACACCCCGTCCACCACACTACGCATGCGATGATGCGCGCGCAGCAGCAGATCGCTATCACGTGTGCCTGCGGTGTAGAGGTAGGTGTCAGGATAGAGCCAGCCTTCCGGGCTCTCTGCTTCTTTAATATCCAGCAGTGCAGCAATCTCTTGCGGCGTTTTATCCTGCACGCTGTGTGTCAGGTAGGGTGCAGTTTTCAACGTGTCTAACCAATCGCGCAGTCGCGATCCTTCGACAAAACGAATAGAGAATTGCGCCTCTTTACCGCTCGCCAGCAACGCCAGCATCTCCCGTACCGTCATGCCCGGCATAAAACGGTAGGTCCCTGCTTTAAACTTTGCCAATTCGGGCTCCGCACGCAGCAGCCACTGAAACAGCACCGTTGGCGGGATCACCTGCTGTTCGGTCAGCGCCGTTTCCAGCGCTTCTCTGCCGGTTCCGGCTGGGAGGGTAAAAATGGTTTCCTGTTCAATCAATAGCGGTGAACGGGCAAACTGTTGCAGGTTATGCCATGCGGCGCCGAGTGCCGAGGCGAGTACTATCACCAGCAGCAGGAAAAATAGCGTCTTCTTTCTTTTCATCATTCAACCATCGACTAACCGTTAGGGCTCAGTAGTTGGTACAACGCTCTGGAGCGATAACACCAGGTATCAATTTGATTGACCGGAAGCACCGGCATCAATGCATTACAAACAAACACTTCATCGGCATCGGCGAGCGTCGTCACGGGTTCACGCACCACCTGTAGCTGATAATCGGGGTATTGGGACAAGCAGGCCATCACCTGCTGACGCGCAACCCCGCTCACCCCCGCGACGGACAAATCAGGCGTAAATACCTGACAGCCCTTGCGCCAAAACAAATTGGCCGCACAGCATTCCACCAGGCAGCCCTCAGTGTCAAGCACCACCACGTCATCGACACCTTGCGCTTCCATCTCCTGGCGTATCAGGATCTGCTCCAGTCGGTTCAGGTGTTTAATGCCCGCCAAGCGTGGATTTTGCCCCAACGTGACCGGACTGATGCCAAGGGAGATGCCCTGCTTGCGCCATTCGGTGTAGTGAGCAGGATAGCCCGTCTGCATGACAATACGTGTCGGTTCGCTGCACGACAGCGTGCTGTAACCGCGTCCGCCGCTGCCACGGGTTACGATAGTTTTCACTACGCCTTGCTCTACGCCCTGCGCCGCCCGTTCCATTTCGGCTTGCAGTGTATCCCATGCCATAAACGGAATATGCAAGCGCGCGGTGTCCTGACGTAATCGCGCCATATGCAATGGCAACCACACGATCTTGCCTTCCAGCACGCGTGCGGTGGTAAAGCAGCCATCACCATACTGGAGGCCACGATCGGTAACGGCTATCTGCGCTTGCGCCTGGCCATTTATCCACAACATACGCTGCCCTCACCCAACGGGTTCATGAACACCGATGCCAACAACGCTGGGGTAGTGGCAACGGCGTGACGTTCAGAGTGCCAGTAACCCATCACGGCAACAAGTGGTGCGTTCTGAATTTTACGCTGCCCACAACGGTGGGAGACAGGCAAAAAAAAACCCGGTTACCCGGGTTTTTAGCGGTATCGACGCACTATTACACGCGGCGGAACACCAGTGAACCGTTAGTGCCGCCAAATCCGAAGGAGTTACACAGTGTGTATTCCATACCGGAAACCTGACGTGCTTCATGCGGTACAAAATCCAAGTCGCAACCTTCGTCCGGGTTATCCAGATTGATGGTCGGCGGAACCGCCTGATCGCGCAGCGCCAGCGCCGTGAAAATGGATTCCACCGCACCCGCAGCCCCTAACAGGTGGCCGGTCATGGATTTGGTTGAGCTTACCATTACGCGGCTCGCTTGTTCACCAAACACCGATTTCACAGCGTGCGTTTCCGCCAGATCGCCCGCAGGCGTTGAAGTGCCATGCGCGTTGATGTACCCAATCTGGGCCGGAGTGATACCCGCATCGCGCAAAGCGTTTTCCATCGCCAACGCTGCGCCAGCGCCGTTTTCCGGCGGTGACGTCATGTGATAGGCATCGCTGCTCATGCCGAAGCCAACGATTTCGGCGTAAATTTTCGCGCCGCGTTTCTTCGCATGCTCATACTCTTCCAGCACCATGATCCCGGCGCCGTCACCCAGCACGAAACCGTCACGATCTTTATCCCACGGACGGCTTGCCGCCTGAGGATTGTCGTTACGCGTGGACAGTGCACGGGCTGCGCCAAATCCACCAACGCCCAGAGGCGTACTGGCTTTTTCCGCGCCGCCAGCCAGCATAATATCTGCATCGTTGTAAGCAATGATGCGCGCCGCATGGCCAATATTATGCACGCCAGACGTACAGGCAGTGGCAATGGAAATACTCGGACCACGCAGTCCGAACATGATGCTCAGATGCCCTGCCACCATGTTAACAATGGTGGAAGGGACAAAGAACGGGCTGATTTTACGCGGACCGCCGTTCACCAGTGAACTGTGGTTCTCTTCAATGAGACCCAGGCCACCAATGCCGGAACCGATCGCCGCACCGAAGCGCGCCGCGTTTTCTTCCGTCACTTCAATACCGGAATCGCGCATGGCGTTAATGCCAGCAGCAATGCCGTATTGGATAAAGGCATCCATCTTGCGCGCTTCTTTGCGCGAGATGAAATCCTCACTATTGAAATCCTTTACTAAGCCAGCAAAACGGGTTGCATAGGCAGTAGTATCGAAATGGTCGATCGGGCCGATGCCACTCTGACCGGCAAGAAGAGCAGTCCAGGTGGACTCAACTGTATTGCCGACAGGAGTTAACATGCCCAGTCCGGTCACAACTACACGACGCTTAGACACGCTTGTCCTCCAGGGAGGGAAAATATGACACTGCGGGACAAAGAAAACTTAGGCGGTCGAGTGACCGCCTAGATATGTTCGCTTACTGCTGGTTAGCCTGAATAAAATCAATGGCTGCCTGAACAGTTGTGATTTTTTCTGCTTCTTCGTCTGGAATTTCAGTATCAAATTCTTCTTCCAGCGCCATTACCAGTTCAACGGTGTCAAGAGAATCCGCGCCGAGGTCATCAACGAAGGAAGCGTTGTTAACCACTTCTTCCGATTTAACACCAAGCTGTTCAACGATGATTTTCTTAACGCGTTCTTCGATAGTGCTCATACTCTTAAATTTCCTATCAAAACTCGCTTTCGCGATGGTTTTCGTAGTGTATAAAATGTTGAAAAAGATGCAACAAAATCCCGGCTGGTCTAACCACGATTTTGTGCTATTTTGCGGTTTTCACCGCAAATAACGCAAATAAATTCCGAGCTATTTAGATCATATACATGCCGCCGTTGACATGCAATGTCTCACCCGTAATATAACCAGCCTCATCGGAGGCCAAAAAAGCAACAGCACTGGCGATCTCTTTCGCGTCCCCAAGACGGTTCGCGGGAACCTGGCTCAAAATGCCTGCACGTTGTTCTTCTGTCAATGCCTTCGTCATATCGGTTTCGATAAAACCTGGCGCAACCACATTGACCGTAATGCCGCGTGAGGCCACTTCACGCGCCAGCGACTTGCTAAAACCGATCAGGCCCGCTTTCGCTGCCGCGTAGTTCGCCTGTCCGCCGTTCCCCATGGTTCCGACGACGGAGCCTATGGTAACGATACGGCCAAAGCGTTTTTTCATCATGGCGCGTAACACCGCTTTTGACAGACGGAATACCGATGTCAAATTAGTGTCGATAATATCTTGCCACTCGTCGTCTTTCATTCGCATCAACAGGTTATCACGCGTAATGCCGGCGTTGTTGACCAAAATATCGATTTCACCGAAATCCGCACGAATCGCTGTCAATACGGCCTCAACGGACGCCTGATCGGCGACATTGAGCATATAGCCTTTGCCATTGGCACCCAACCACTCGCTGATGGCTTGCGCGCCATTTTCGCTGGTCGCGGTTCCCACCACGGTGGCACCGCGTGCCACCAGCGTTTCTGCTATCGCACGGCCAATACCGCGGCTTGCGCCTGTTACCAGGGCAATTTTTCCTTCAAAGCTCATGGTACTCTCCGTTTTATTGTTCCAGGGCCGCAGACAGTGAAGCCGGATCGTTAACCGCCGCCGCACTCAGGGTATCAACGATACGTTTTGTCAGCCCGGTCAACACTTTGCCTGGCCCCACTTCCAGCAAGCGCTCAACGCCCTGCGCTGCAACGTTGGAAACACACTCGGTCCAGCGCACTGGGCTGTAAAGCTGTTTCACCAGCGCCGCACGGATGGCATCGGGATCGGTTTCGCTACGCGCATCAACGTTGTTAATCACTGGAATGGCTGGCGTAGTAACTGTAATCGTTTTTAACGCCTCTGCCAGTTTTTCTGCCGCAGGTTTCATCAACGCGCAGTGAGAAGGCACACTCACCGGCAACGGCAACGCACGCTTGGCCCCGGCAGCTTTGCAAGCCGCACCGGCACGCTCAACGGCTTCTTTGTTACCCGCGATCACGACCTGACCCGGTGAGTTAAAATTCACCGGAGAAACCACCTGCCCCTCGGCAGACGCTTCACAGGCAGCAGCAATGGCATCGTTATCCAGACCAATGATAGCGTACATCGCGCCCGTCCCTTCCGGCACGGCTTCCTGCATCAGTTTTCCGCGCAGTTCAACCAGACGCACCGCTTCCTGAAAGTCCAGAGCGCCAGCGCACACCAGCGCCGAATATTCGCCCAGACTGTGCCCTGCCATCAGCGCGGGCTGTTTGCCGCCCTGCTGCTGCCACACCCGCCAAATCGCGACCGACGCCGTCAGCAGTGCCGGTTGAGTTTGCCAGGTTTTATTCAGTTCTTCCGCCGGGCCTTGTGCAGTGAGCTGCCACAGGTCGTAACCCAATACCTCAGAAGCCTGAGCAAAGGTGTCTTGTACTACCGGGTATTCTGCCGCCAGCTCAGCCAGCATGCCGACTGTCTGGGACCCTTGCCCCGGAAATACCATTGCAAATTGCGTCATATTAAACGTCCCGTTTGATCAAAAACGAACCAGCGCAGAACCCCAGGTGAACCCGCCGCCAAAGGCTTCCAGCAGGATCAACTGACCGGGTTTTATCCGCCCATCGCGCACTGCTTCATCCAGCGCGCTGGGAACGGAAGCGGCCGACGTATTGCCGTGGCGATCGAGTGTCACCACAACCTTGTCCATGCCCATACCCAATTTTTTCGCCGTAGCACTGATGATACGCAGGTTAGCCTGGTGCGGCACCAGCCAGTCCAGCTCGCTCTTATCGAGCTGTGCAGCATGCAGCGTTTCTTCAACGATATGCGCCAGTTCCGTCACGGCAACTTTAAACACTTCGTTGCCCGCCATGGTCAGGTAGGCCGGTTGATCCTGATGCGCACGATCCTGATGAGGCAGCGTCAACAGTTGACCATAGCGGCCATCTGCATGCAGGTGGGTTGACAGGATGCCGGGTTGTTCCGACTGGCCCAACACGACCGCGCCCGCGCCGTCACCAAACAGAATGATCGTGCCGCGATCGGCAGGATCCAGCGTGCGCGCCAGCGTGTCTGAGCCAATCACCAGCGCGTAATCTACCGCACCGTTTTTAATGTATTGATCGGCAATGCTGAGCGCATAGGTAAACCCTGCGCAAGCCGCAGCGACGTCAAAGGCGATGGTATCGCGGATCTCCAGCATCTGCTGAACCTGGCAAGCCGCACTCGGAAACGCGTGCGTAGAGGACGTGGTTGCCACAATCAGCAAGCCAATTTTGTCCTTATCGATGCCCGCCATCTCCAGCGCATTCAGCGCGGCCTGATGTCCCATGGTCGCCACGTTTTCATCCGGCCCGGCAATGCGGCGCTCACGGATACCGGTGCGCGTCACAATCCATTCATCGGAAGTGTCGACCAATTGTTCTAAATCAGCGTTCGTCCTGATTTGTTCAGGCAAAAAACTGCCCGTTCCGATTATTTTAGTATACATGTACGCTCAGTCACTCTTGGGTAATACAGTTTTCAGGCGCGCCGCAATCCTGTCGGGAAGTTGCCGCTGCACCGCCTGCATTGCCTGTTCGATAGCGACGGCAAACGCCCGTTGATTCGCCGCGCCATGGCTTTTTATCACGGTGCCCCGCAGCCCTAACAGACATGCGCCATTATATTGATCAGGATTGAGATGACCGAACCGTTTCGCCAATCGTCTTTGGATAAAACGGCCGATCAACGTGAGCCACCACGCCTGCTTCGCTTTACGTCCAACATCGGTTGACGACGATTTGAGCAGTGACAGGAACATCCTTACCACGCCTTCCATCGTCTTCAATGTGACATTACCCACAAAGCCGTCACAGACCATCACGTCGGTTTTGCCCGTCAGTAACTCATTGCCTTCAAGGTAACCAATATAGTTAATCGAGGGCGTATTCTTTAACTGCGCGGCCGCATCGCGAATCGCGGCCAGGCCTTTGGTCTCTTCTTCGCCGATGTTCAGCAGGGCAACGCGCGGATTGTCCAGCGAGAGCACTTCTTCGGCCATCACTGAACCCATCACGGCAAACTGTACCAATTGCGCGCTATCACACTCGACGTTGGCACCCAAATCCAGCAACACCGTTTTGCCCTGCTGCTGATGCGGCAACATTGTCACCAAAGCAGGACGATCGATACCTTCCAACGGCTTGAGCAGCAGTTTCGCCAGTCCCATTAAGGCACCGGTATTTCCTGCACTCACGCACGCCTGTGCCCTACCCGTTTTAATCAGTTCCAGCGCAATGCGCATCGACGTACCACGGCTGGCACGGATCGCCTGCGACGGACGCGCATCACTCGCAATAACCGATTCAGCCGGCACAATTTCCAACCGGGACAGTAAAGCAGAATCGACTTTGGCGAGTAATGGATGAAGCGCAGCGGGATCGCCGACCAATAACAAGTGAAGACCCGGATTAGAAGCCAGTGCCTGCAATGCAGCAGGCACCGTTACGCAGGGACCGACGTCCCCGCCCATTGCATCTAACGCCAGTGTGAGGCGTGTCAAGGTATTGCCTTGCTAATAATTCGCGAGAATTATTTGGCAATAACCTTGCGACCGCGGTAGTAGCCATCCGCAGTGATGTGGTGACGCAGATGAGTTTCGCCAGAAACTTTGTCTACGGAAACAGAAGAGGTGGTCAGCGCATCGTGAGCACGACGCATACCACGTTTGGAACGGCTAGGTTTGTTCTGTTGTACGGCCATGGACCTTACTCCTTAATTACTTACGCTTTAAACTGGCTAATACGGCAAACGGGTTCGGTTTCTCCACCTCTTCAGGCAGTTTACCGAACACCATGTCCGCTTCGGACACTTCACAGTGTTCAGAATCATGTACCGGAGCGATGGGCAGTACGAGAATAATCTCATCTTCAACCATCGCCAGCAAATCGACCTCGCCAAACTCATCGACATCGATTGGCTCATACGCTTCCGGCAGAGCCTCTGCCTGCTCGTCATTGACGACAGGACTGAAACAAAATGTGGTGTGAATCTGATGTTCGAACGGCTTTTGGCAGCGCTGGCACATCAGCGTAACGTCCACTTGTGCACTGCCGTTAATCACCGCCAGGCGCTGATTATCGATATTAAACGATAAAGAGACCTGAACATCACTATCCACACTGACCACAGACTCGGCAACGCGCGCAACTTGTTCAACCGTGTAGACACCAACATAGTCTAAACGTTTTTGAGCCGTGCGAACCGCATCCAGGGTCAGGGGTAATTTTACCTTTTGCATAGGGCGCGCATATTAACGTCGTAACGACATAGAGTCAAAGGAAAAGGCGGCGTTGTCTTACTATTTTATCAAGATTCGCGATCGCCCAGATTCGCTTTCACAGCGGCGCACAGTGTAAAATGCCTTTTTTGATTACGCTACGGTTTATCGTAAAAATTATGTCTCAGATTGTGCTTGCCTCTACCTCCACTTACCGTAAAAGCCTGCTCGCCAAGCTGGGGCTGCCTTTTCAGTGTGCCAATCCTGATATCGATGAAACCCCACATCCGCAAGAAAACGCCCTCGCGCTGGTTGAGCGCTTAGCACGGGAGAAAGCGCAAGCGCTGGCTACCCGCTATCCCTCACACCTGATCATCGGCGGCGATCAAGTCTGCGTGCTTAACGGTGTCATTACCGGAAAACCGCTGATACCGGAAAATGCGGCGCAGCAGTTACGTCAGGCCAGCGGTAATTGCGTCACCTTTTATACCGGTTTGGCGCTGCTCAACAGCACCAGCGGTGTGTTGCAATCGCTGGTTGAACCCTTTGACGTGCATTTTCGTGCGCTGAGTGAAGAAGAGATTGCAGCCTATCTGGCGCGAGAGCAGCCTTGGCACTGTGCAGGCAGTTTCAAAAGTGAAGGATTGGGTATCACCCTGTTTGATAAACTGTCCGGACGCGATCCGAATACGCTGGTTGGCCTGCCGTTAATTGCGCTGTGCGACATGCTGCGCGGTGAAGGCGTCAATCCATTAACGTCAGTTGGGTTGGGTGAATGAAGCAATAAAAACAAAAACGCCAGCGCAAAGCTGGCATTTTTACGGTAAAACACGGCGGGTATTATTTCTGCTGCCGCAACACCTGTAAGCAGTGGCGCAATGCAGCATCAAGCGGCGCTTCGACACGCATCATCTCACCGGTGCCGGGATGCTCAAAGCTCAACGACTGCGCATGCAAGAACAAACGCGACAGCCCGGTGGCAGCCAGTTGCCGGTCAAATTCTCTGTCACCATAGCGATCGTCAAACGCAATAGGGTGGCCCGCATGTTGCGTATGCACACGGATCTGATGGGTGCGCCCCGTCACTGGGCTGGCACGCACCAGCGTCGCCTGCTCAAAGCGCTCCTCCACCTTGAAACGGGTTTCCGAGGGTTTCCCTTCGCTACTGACACGCACCACGCGCTCACCGCTTTGCAAGATATTCTTTAACAGCGGTGCCTGCACCACTTTGCAATGGGATTGCCACTGACCGCGTACCAGTGCCAGATAATTTTTCTGCATGCCCTTAAGCCGCAGTTGCTCATGCAGCGCACGCAGCGCCGACCGTTTTTTTGCGATCAGCAATACGCCTGACGTATCGCGATCGAGCCGGTGCACCAACTCCAGAAAGCGCGCTTCAGGCCGCAGCGCGCGCAGCCCTTCAATGACGCCAAAACTCAGCCCGCTGCCGCCATGTACCGCCGTGCCGGAGGGTTTATTGAGCACGATCAGGCTGTCATCTTCATACAGAATGCAATCGGCCAATGCGGCCACTTTACCGAGACTGGCAGACACCGCGGGTTCATCACGTTCCGCGACGCGCACGGGCGGAACGCGCACCACATCGCCATCCAGTAGCTTATATTCCGGCTTGGTACGTTTTTTGTTCACACGCACCTCACCTTTACGCAAGATGCGGTAAATCATACTTTTCGGCACGCCTTTCAGCCGCGCCAGCAAAAAGTTGTCGATACGCTGCCCTGCTTCATCGGCAGAAACTGCGATAAATTGTACTGATGGATTCTCTGTTTTCATGATGCGCGATTCTAAATAGCCCGTGCAGATAGCGCCACTCCTTTTTATGTGCTTAACTGTCTGTCAGGTACTTTATGGGCTGTTACCGAGATATTGGGCCAACTGATTGCTATCAAACGTGCGGACTTCAGTCATACTGCTCGCACATGTGATTAAAATCAGGAAAACAATCTTGTTGCACATCCGTAAAGTCACCTTGCTATAACAGTACCAGCAATGGAATAATGCTGTGGTTTTACCCGCCTATCTTCCTGAAACAGTGGAAAGGGCAAAATAGGTAAATTTGCCTGATAACGCATAAACGCAGCAATGGCGTAAGACGTAATGCGTAATCAAGCAGTTAGCGGGCTGCGGATGGCAGCTTGACCGGTAAATGGAATCAGATCTGGTGACCCTTCTTCAGAAGCTGTTCCCTCAATAAATGTGCTGTTTTCCATCAGGAAATACAGGCTACCGAAATATGCGCCTCTATGCAGGCGACAACCGGGAGGTTGACGTCCCTGCGATAAGCCACGAGGCCATCGGTGAACCCGGTCATTCAGCATCTTTGTCCGTAGCTCTATCAATGATGCAAGTAAAAATAACGAGTAAGTTAAGATGAAAAGAATGTTAATTAACGCGACTCAGCAAGAAGAGTTGCGTGTTGCTTTGGTTGATGGTCAACGGCTCTACGATCTGGACATTGAAAGCCCGGGCCATGAGCAGAAAAAGGCCAATATCTATAAAGGAAAAATCACCCGCATCGAACCCAGTCTTGAAGCTGCTTTTGTCGATTACGGCGCAGAAAGACACGGTTTCCTTCCGTTAAAAGAGATTGCTCGCGAATACTTCCCCAGTAACTATGCCTCCCACGGTCGCCCCAACATCAAAGACGTGTTGCGCGAAGGACAGGAAGTCATTGTTCAGGTTGACAAAGAAGAGCGTGGCAACAAAGGCGCAGCGCTGACCACTTTTATCAGCCTGGCAGGTAGCTATCTGGTGTTGATGCCAAACAACCCGCGTGCGGGCGGCATTTCTCGTCGCATTGAAGGTGACGATCGCACCGAACTGAAAGAAGCACTTAGCTCGCTCGAACTGCCTGATGGCATGGGGCTTATCGTGCGCACCGCGGGGGTTGGTAAGTCTGCCGATGCGCTCCAGTGGGATCTGGCATTCCGTCTGAAACATTGGGACGCCATCAAAAAAGCAGCAGAAGGCCGCCCTGCTCCGTTCCTGATTCATCAGGAAAGCAATGTTATCGTTCGTGCATTCCGCGACTACCTGCGCCCTGATATCGGTGAAATTCTTATCGATAACCCGAAAATCCTCGACCTTGCCAAAGAGCATATTTCTGCCCTGGGTCGCCCGGATTTCAGCAGCAAAATCAAATTGTACAGCGGTGAAATTCCGTTGTTCAGCCACTATCAGATCGAGTCGCAGATTGAATCCGCCTTCCAGCGCGAAGTGCGTTTACCTTCCGGCGGCTCCATTGTCATCGATACCACTGAAGCGTTGACAGCGATCGATATCAACTCGGCCCGCGCAACACGCGGCGGCGATATCGAAGAAACCGCCTTCAACACCAACCTTGAAGCGGCTGATGAAATCGCCCGCCAGTTGCGTCTGCGCGACCTCGGTGGCTTGATTGTCATCGACTTTATCGACATGACGCCGGTTCGTCACCAGCGTGAAGTGGAAAACCGCCTGCGCGACGCCGTTCGTCAGGATCGCGCACGTATTCAGATTGGTCGCATCTCCCGCTTCGGCCTGCTGGAAATGTCCCGTCAACGGTTGAGTCCGTCACTCGGTGAATCCAGCCATCACGTCTGTCCACGCTGTAGCGGGACAGGTACTATCCGTGATAACGAATCCCTGTCGCTCTCTATTCTGCGTTTAATCGAAGAAGAAGCGCTGAAAGAGAACACCCGGGAAGTTCACGCTATCGTGCCAGTGCCTATCGCGTCTTATCTGCTGAACGAAAAACGCGAAGCCGTGAATGCCATCGAGAAACGTCAAGGTGGCGTGCGCGCCGTTATCGTGCCACACGATGGCATGCAAACGCCGCACTACCACGTTCTGCGCGTACGTAAAGGTGAAGAAAAGACCACGCTCAGCTATCTGCTGCCACAGCGCCTTGATGCAGAGGCGCAACAGGTTCAGGAAGAGCAATCTCTGGAGCGTAAGGTTCCTGAGCAACCGGCGTTGGCCACGTTCACCATGCCTGACCTGCCTGAATCGCCAGTTATCACACCGAAACCAGCGGCAAAACCCGCACCGGAGCAAGCCACTACGCCTGCAACGCCTGGGCTGTTTGGTCGTCTGTTCGGCGCGTTGAAAAACATGTTTGCTGGTGCGGAAAGCCAGCCGGAAAGCACCAACACGCAAGAAGTCGCCTCCACAGAGCAGCGTCAAGAGCGTCGTTCCGGTCGTCGTCAAGGCTCAAACAACCGTCGCGATCGCAATCAACGTGACGGCACCCGTGACAACCGTGATGGCAACAAGGAAAGCCGTGACGGCAACCGCGAATCCCGTGATGAGAACCGTCGCAACAAACGCCAGAACGCCCCGGCGGTGACGGAAACTGCCGCCCCTGTTGAAGAAACGGTAGAAAAAGCGCCGCGTGACGATCAGCAACGCCGTGAACAACGTGCAGAGCGTCAACGTCGTCGTCAGGATGAAAAACGTCAGGCCCAGCAAGATGTTAACGCCCTGAACCGTGATGAAGAAAGCGCGCAGGAAGAGAGTGAACAGGAGAAACCGACGCCGGTAATGCCACGCCGTCAGCGCCGCCAGTTAACACAGAAAGTGCGTATCATTGATGGTGAATCAGCAGCACACGCTGATAGCCAGGTTGAAGCATCAACATCCCCTGCACCAGTAGCAGAACACGCGCTGCCGCTGTTGACGGATACCGCAGTAAACGCGCCTGCGGAAACCGACGCTAACGCCGAGCAGGCAGAAGCGGGCCGTAACGATGCCAATATGCCACGCCGCTCGCGCCGTTCACCGCGTCATCTGCGTGTGAGTGGTCAACGTCGTCGTCGCTATCGTGATGAGCGTTATCCGACACAATCGCCGATGCCGTTGGCACAGGCTTCTGCTTCGCCGGAAATGGCGTCTGGTAAAGTGTGGGTCCGCTATCCGGTGGCTGCATTGGCACAAAACGACGAGCTGTCGACTGAGCTGACACCCGCTATCGAAGCACCGATCGCGGCACTGCCGGTTATTGCTGCATCTGACACCGAAGCACAACCTGTTGCTACGCCGGTGGCTGAGGTCGTCGTCGCACCTCTCGTTGAAGACACCGTCAGCACCGCGTCTGTTGCCTCTGAACATGTCGCACAAAACGCCGTCGAAGCACCGGCTCTCGTTGAGCAGGCCGTAGTTGTTGAAGAGGCTGTAGTTGTTGAAGAGACCATAGTCCCTGAAGCAGTCGTAGCAGCAGAACCTGTTGACGTTGCTGTCGAGGAACAACCGGTAGTGACAGCAAGCGCTGAGCAAGCGTCTGTTGAAGCTGTTGAAGAACAGGCCGCAGTAGCGGAGGTCGCTCAGGCAACGGAAGAAACTGCACCAGCGGTTGCTGTCGTTGAAACTGTTGACGTAGAAACGACAGAAGCAGCCGACACCATTGAGGCCGTTGCACCTGTTGCTGCCGTTGAACCTGCATCTGTGGCTGCCGAGCCCTCGGTTACCACCACGGTTCGTACAGTACAACCGTTACGCAGCGAGTCTAAGCAGCAGCACTCAGCTTCCGCACCAATGACCAAAGCACCGGCTCCTGCCTACGAGGCGGAAGCACCGCGCCACAGCGATTGGGTACGCCCGACCACCGAGTTCGCCGGTAAAGGCAGCGCGGGCGGTCACTCTGCCGTCAACCGCGCGACCGCAGCAGCAGCAAAACCCGCCGCGTTTGAGTAAATACGCCGTCCAGGCACAAAAAACCCCTCCTCGGAGGGGTTTTTTTATATCCGCATTAACACTGCCGCCGCTTAAACCAGCGCGCGCAGCGGGGTGATCACCATACCCAGCGTTTTGCCTTCCAACTCGGCGACCAGTTGCTGAAAGTGTGGGGTTGCTTCGTGCTCCATCAACACGTCACGGCTTGCCCAGCGTTCAAAAAAGACGAACGTACCCGGCGCTTCCAGTGATTCGTGCAGATCGTATTGCAGGTTTCCCGCTTCGGCTCGGCTGGGGGCTACCACCTTTTTCACCGCTTGTGCTACGGCATCGACGTGTTCTGGTTTGGCCTGAATACTGGCGACAATACGCAATTCCATCTGTTGCTCCTGTTAGGTATCCCAACGGGCCGTGAATGGCCTGACTGAGAAATTAGCGATGGGACTTACCATACGCTACTCTTTCCCTGCCGTGTACCCTGCACCGCTGTCGTTAGCACAGAACGCCACGCATTTCGGATACCGTTTCGCCAGCAACAAACGGGTGCATTCCCCGCTCTTTGCGCTTATGCTTGTGTCCCGCCGTATCTGCTCGTGACATTTAGCATTTAGCCCGCTGGAGCGCTTTTCATGACAACACTGTCTACCGTATTAAAAATTCGCCGTCCTGATGACTGGCATCTTCACCTGCGCGACGATGACGTACTCGCAACCGTGTTGCCGTTCACCAGTCGTCATTTTGGCCGCGCGATTGTAATGCCCAACCTGACACCGCCGATCACCAGTATCGCCAGTGCGCTGGCCTATCGCGAACGCATCCTCGCCGCGATCCCAGTGGGTGATGATTTTCAACCGTTGATGACCTGCTACCTGACCGACTCGCTGGATGCGAAAGAGGTCGTGACAGGTTTCCAACAAGGGGTATTTACCGCCGCCAAGCTCTATCCGGCACACGCAACCACCAACTCCAGTTTTGGTGTAACCGATGTCGCCACTATCTACCCGATCCTCGAACAGATGGCTGATATCGGCATGCCGCTGTTGATTCACGGCGAAGTGACCGATCCAGCGATCGATATTTTCGACCGTGAGGCCCGCTTTATCGAATCAGTGATGGAGCCGCTGCGCAAACGCTTCCCTACGCTGAAAATCGTGTTTGAACACATAACAACCCGCGAAGCAGCGCAGTATGTGTTGGACGGCGATCGCTATCTGGGCGCAACCGTGACGCCGCAACATCTGATGTTTAACCGCAACCACATGCTGGTGGGCGGTGTGCGGCCCCACTTGTATTGCCTGCCAATTCTGAAACGTAATATTCATCAACAGGCACTGCGCGATGCGGTCGCCAGCGGTTCTGACCGTTTCTTCCTCGGTACGGATTCTGCCCCCCATGCGCGCCACAAGAAAGAAGCGAGTTGCGGCTGTGCCGGGGTGTTTAATGCGCAGGCCGCGCTCTGTGCTTACGCGACCGTGTTTGAAGAGATTGGCGCACTGGATAAGCTAGAAGCGTTCTGCTCGCTGAATGGGCCCGCTTTTTATGGTTTACCCATCAATGAGGGCTGGATTGAACTGCACAAAGCGCCCACGACGTTCCCGGAAAGCATCGCGCTGGGTGATGACGCGCTGGTACCCTTCCTTGCAGGCCAAACGTTGAACTGGCAAGTACGTTAATTTTCCCGCCCGTGCGCTGCACGGGCTTTTAACGGCCTTTGCGTTTCACTACCAGATATTTGTATCCCCCCTATTGCTCCCACTCACCTTTAACTGTATAAATAACCAGTCAATTAAAGGAGAGTATCATGCGCGTAGAACTCACATTAGCCAAATCAGCCCCCTTACCCGCTGGCGCCATTGAAGCCTTGACGCACGAATTGACCCAGCGCGTACACCGTCATTATCCCGATAGCGCCATTCAGGTGCGTTACGCCGCGGCCAACAATCTGAGCGTATTAGGAGGAAACAAGGATGATAAAGCGTTAATTTCCGAAATCCTTCAGGAAACGTGGGAGAGCGCCGACGATTGGTTTAGTGCGGAATAATCACTGGCATTAATAATCGAGACCTTCTATTTTATCCTTGTAGTTTTCACACAAGCTGGTAAAGGGTCGATGACGGAGGGACATGACAATGACGGTAGAGAAACCAGAACAAGCCATGACGTTCGGCGAATTATTAGCGCTGATTGGTGACCAGCAGCATAAGATTGATGCGTTGGAACTGGCGTTTTCCTCCCTGGCATTTGCGTTGGATGAAAGAACGGCGCAGCTGTTACTGCATAATTTGAAACTGGAATCACACAACGAAGAACGCTCAGAACAGACCAAAAAACATCTGGCGTTGCTTATTGCCGTGTTTGAAAAACATGCCGGTATCAGTGCCGAATAACCTGTTTTGCGCCCGCCTGACTGATATCCCCTTGAAATTTGGGGATATCATATCCAGAAATTTTTCTTTGCAAAAAGACTCAAAATAACTCACCGGCTGTACAAAAGTCACAGTATACTTAAGTTGCTCTTGTCAATAAGGAGCCGCCCAAGCCTCGTTAGTCACTCACGTTAGTAACTAGTCAATAAGGGGTATGTATGGACAGGAAAAATGAAGTTATTCAGACACATCCTCTCGTAGGATGGGATATCAGCACCGTTGACAGTTATGACGCCATGATGATCCGCTTGCATTATTTAACCACCCCAGACCAGGCTCCAGCAGACGCAAACGTAGGTCGAACTTTATGGCTTACTACCGATGTAGCAAGGCAACTTATTTATATTCTTGAAGCGGGTATCGCTAAAATAGAGTCGACGGATTTTCAGCCACAAGATTTGCTTAAGCACTAGACTACCGATTTCACAGTAATCGATTACCCCCTGACAACACCGCCTGATGGCGGTGTTGTTATATTCAGAGTGCTTAAGTTTCCCGCTTAGCCGCACGCCATGAATGACCTGTCACTGTTCATTACTGCCGTTTTCGTCAGGGGCCGGGATACGCAACGCCCCTCTAAGCCGATCGCGAGATTTATTAAAAATCTTCATGCTGGTTTCCCGTCCGCGACGCCGCTCACGCTGCTCTTCCAGCGGCAACGCCAACTCACTCTGGCAGGCATCGCTACAACAGCCCTGATAGGCAGCCTGACAACGGGGACACTGAATGAACAACAAGTGACACCCTGCATTGCGACAGTTGGTGTGGGTATCGCACAGTGCACCACATTGATGGCAGTGGGCGATAACATCGTCAGTAATGCGTTCTCCCATGCGCTCATCGAAGACAAAGTTTTTACCTACAAATTTTACCGGTAGGCCCTGTGCCTTGGCCTGACGGGTATATTCAATGATGCCGCCTTCAACATGATAGACATTCTTGAAGCCCTGATGACGCATATAAGCGCTGGCCTTTTCACAGCGAATACCGCCGGTGCAATACATCACGATATTTTTTTCCCGCGCATCAGACAGCATTTCTGCCGCCATCGGCAATTGTTCACGGAAGGTATCAGAGGGCACTTCAAGCGCATTTTCAAAATGCCCCACTTCATATTCGTAATGATTACGCATATCGACAAACAGCGTATCCGGATCGTCCGCCATGGCGTTAACCGCGTCGGCTTTCAGATAGGTGCCAACATTACTGGGGTTAAAGGTCGGATCGTCGATACCATCCGCAACAATGCGATCGCGAACTTTCATGCGCAGCACCCAAAAGGATTTTCCGTCATCATCCAGCGCCACATTCAGCCGGATGTTGTCCAGTGCCGGATGCGCGCTGTACAGCACCGCCTTAAAGTCGTCAAAGCGACTGGCTGGTACGCTTACCTGTGCATTAATGCCTTCAGCCGCCACATAAACACGGCCAAATACCTGACATTGTAGAAATTGCACATACAGGTTATCGCGAAACGCCTGAGCATCATCAAGCGCAAAATATTTATAAAAAGAAACTGTGGTGCGCGGCTCGGTTTCCGCCAGCATGCGCGCTTTCAGTTCCTCATTGGAAACACGGTTGTGTAACACTGGCATGGTGTACGTTCCTGTCTTCAGCGAGGGGGTTAACCAGATTATAACGTTACGGCGACATGTGCGTAACGCGCGGGATTATAGCCGATCGCGGCAATTACGCCAGAGGAGGAATTCGTGCGGCAGGGAGAAAATCGTCGACACGGTAAAAATATCTCAGCGTATGATGGTTTATTCGTTTCTTCTTGGATAAGGTAACCACCATGAGTCGGCTATTTACACCACTTGCTCTCGGCCCCGTCACACTGCCCAACCGCATTATCATTGCACCTATGTGCCAGTATTCGGCCCAGAACGGTTTGGCTACCCCTTGGCACACCATGCATTTAGGTAACCTTTCCCACTCAGGTGCCGGGTTGCTGATCGTTGAAGCGACAGCCGTTGTGCCTGAAGGCCGTATATCCCCTCAGGATCTGGGTCTGTGGAATGACGAAACCGAGCAGGCTCTCGCCACAGCGGTCAATGCGGTTAAGACTTACTCTGCTATGCCGCTGGGTATTCAGTTGGGCCACGCCGGACGCAAAGCCTCCACCGCAGTACCATGGCAAGGGCGGGCACACGTGAGCGAACAGCAAGGTGGTTGGCAGCCTGTTGCCCCTTCAGCCCTGCCTTATGATGACAATGGCGCTTCACCAGCGGCGATGACAACGCAGCAGATTGCGGATGTCGTCACGGCTTTTGCCACTGCTGCTCAGCGCGCCGATCGCATTGGCTTTGATGTGTTTGAAATCCATGCCGCACACGGCTATTTGCTCCATCAATTCTTGTCACCATTATCGAATGTACGTGACGATTGCTACGGCGGAGAGTTGAATAACCGTATGCGTCTGGTACTTGAGGTGTTCCGCGCAGTGCGTGAGGTTGTTCCTGCACACAAAGCCGTTGGCGTGCGTATTTCCGCCACCGATGGTGTGGAAGGTGGGTGGGATCTCAAGCAGTCTGTCGTGCTTAGTCATGCGCTGCATGCGGCGGGCTGCGATTTTATGCATGTTTCAAGCGGCGGGCTTTCTCCGGCACAACATATTCAACCAGGCCCCAATTATCAGGTCTCTTATGCTGAACGCATCAAGCGTGAGGTAGGGATCACCACCATCGCGGTTGGCCTCATCACAGAAGCCGAGCAGGCTGAAGGCATTGTGGCAACGGATCAGGCGGATGCCATCGGCATTGCGCGTGCCGTGCTCTATAACCCACGCTGGCCGTGGCACGCTGCCGCGCGGCTGGGCGCACAAGTATCCACCCCACCACAATTCTGGCGTAGTGAACCGCATCACATTAAAAATCTGTTTCAACATTAAGCATGCCCCCCCTCCCTGGTGCAAACGGGAGGGACCTATTCTGCACAGACATCCCACCAAAAGTTAAACATCATTATTAGTCGATGCTAAGATAAAAGACGGATATTGATTTTTGGGGTATTCCACATTGCCTTACCCTGGGTTAGCCTTCCTATGCCGGAACGCTTTCCCGCATCATCATTACGATGGCTGATGCACCGCACCACATTTGACACTATCACTTGGTGTGACTGATTTCTTTTAACGACAAGCGCGAATGACTGCGCCTGCTTTTTTTGATACTGGAACTCATGACACAACTCCCATCATTCACTCGTTCATTATTACACCCTCGTTACTGGCTGACCTGGCTAGGGATCGCCATACTCTATCTTGCTGTTTTGCTGCCTTACCCGGTTATCTATCGTCTTGGCACTGCGCTGGGCCGTGTCTCCATGCACGTCATGAAACATCGCGTATATATCGCAGAGCGCAATCTGGCCCTCTGTTTTCCCGAGATGACCGAACAAGCGCGTGCCGCGTTGGTGCGCAAAAACTTCGAATCCGTGGGCATGGGACTGTTCGAAACCGGTATGGCCTGGTTTTGGCCAGACTGGCGCATCGCCCGCTGGTTCACCGTTACCGGGCTGGAGCATCTGCAAGCACTGCGTGAAGAAAAACGCGGCGTATTGTTGATTGGATTACATTTTCTTACGCTGGAGCTGGGGGCACGCATTTTCGGCATGCATAACCCAGGGATCGGCGTTTATCGCCCCAATGACAACAAACTGATTGACTGGTTGCAAACCTGGGGCCGCATGCGTTCGAATAAGACCATGTTGGATCGCAAAGATCTCAAGGGCATGATCCGTGCGCTCAAGCAGGGAGAGATCATTTGGTATGCTCCCGATCATGACTATGGCCCACGCAGCAGCGTGTTTGTTCCCTTCTTTGCCATGAGGCGTGCAGCAACCACCAGCGGGAGTTATTTGTTGGCTAAAGTGGCTAAACCCGCCATTGTGCCGTTTGTCCCTCGGCGGCGCGAGGAGGGAAAAGGCTATGAATTAATCATCCAGCCCGCCGAATTCAACGTACCGTTAGACGATGAAGCCACAACGGCCTCCTGGATGAACGCGCTGGTAGAACAGAATGTGCTGCTGGCGCCCGATCAATACATGTGGTTACATCGCCGCTTTAAAACGCGCCCTGAAGGCGAACCTGCACCGTATTAAATCGCCAGGCGTTACTACCGACAGTGCAATAAAAAAAACAGCGGCTATGCCGCTGTTTTTTATGGATGAAACTCACCGTTACGGTAAAGCCGTCAGGACTCCAGTGCTTGGTAGCGCTGGTGCCATGTGGCGAACTGCTGCGGATTATGCCACACCGCATAGTGTAAACGGGAAATCGTCACCGGATCGCTCAGCAGCACAAGACGCTGATTGTCGCTTAGCGTATCCAGATCCTGTTTCAACGCATCAGCAACTCGCTGGTCCCGCCCCTGCTCAACCGCACGGCTAAAGCCATGACGCGCCGTTGCCATTGCACTCGCCAACGCATTGAGCGAAGGATCGAAGACCGCCTGCACGAAACCATTTTCCAATTTACGGGCACGGTTGGCACGGAAATAGGTGTCCGTCGCCACCAGCTCGCGCGGCGGCTCGTACTCTTCTGGAATCAACAAGAGATTAGCACGCTTGCATGCCAGCCCAATTGAGGCCCGGCTTGAAATCACCGACACGAATGGCGACAGGATCAGCGAGAAAACAATCGGCGACAGCCACCACAGGAAACGCAAATCCAGCCAAGCCATACCAATGGCCCACACCGACCCCAATACCAATTGAGAACCGTGACGCGCAAAGGCTTCACTCCATGGCGTGGCATCATCATCACGCTGCGGCGATTTCCACTGCACGGACCATCCCAAGAAGGCACTGACCACGAAAACGGTATGGAACAACATTCGCACTGGCGCCAACAACACTGAAAACAACATTTCCAGCAGTAGCGACAGGAAGACGCGCACAGCGCCACCGTACGGCTTCGCCCCCTTTGCCCACACCAGAATCACACTCAGCAATTTTGGCAGGAACAGCAGCACCAAGGTGGTCGAGAACAAGGCTATTGCCAATTCAGGACGCCACTGTGGCCACACGGGGAAGAGCTGGCGCGGTTGGAGGAAGTATTGTGGCTCCATCAGCGTATGCACCACTTGCAGTGCGGTTGACAGCGCCAGGAACATAAACCACAGCGGCGCGGAAAGGTAAGACATCACCCCTGTCAGGAACACGGCACGGTGTACCGGGTGCATCCCTTTCACCAGGAACAACCGGAAGTTCATCAGGTTGCCATGACACCAGCGCCGATCGCGCTTGAGTTCATCGAGCAGGTTGGGCGGTAGTTCCTCATAGGAACCGGGCAGATCATAGGCAATCCACACTCCCCAGCCTGCACGGCGCATCAGTGCCGCTTCAACAAAGTCATGAGACAGAATCGCGCCCGCAAAAGAACCTTCACCGGGCAACGGTGCCAGCGCACAGTGCTCGATAAACGGCTTCACGCGGATGATGGCATTGTGGCCCCAATAGTGCGACTCACCCAGTTGCCAGAAATGTAAGCCTGCGGTGAACAACGGCCCGTACACGCGCGTCGCAAACTGCTGACAACGCGCATACAGCGTATCCATCCCGGAGGCTTTGGGAGAAGACTGGATAATCCCGGCATTGGGGTTGGCTTCCATCAGACGCACCAACTGCGTCAGACATTCACCACTCATCACGCTGTCGGCATCCAATATCACCATGTAGCTGTATTGGCTGCCCCAACGGCGGCAGAAATCGTCGATGTTACCGCTCTTACGTTTCACACGACGGCGACGTCGACGATAGAAAATACGACCAAACCCGTCCACTTCACGGCACAGGTCCATCCAGGCTTTCTGCTCTGAAACGCATTTGTCCGGGTCGTTACTGTCACTCAGCACATACAGGTCAAAGTGATCGAGCTGTCCGGTGGCCGCTACCGATTCGTAGGTCGCCCGTAATCCGGCGAATACACGCTCTACGTCCTCGTTACAGATCGGCATGATCAACGCCGTTCTGTGCGCAGGATTGAGTGGCTCATCCCCTACTGTCGTTGACGAGATACTGTATTTGTCCCTGCCGATCAACAGTTGTAAAAAGCCCATCAACGCGGTCCAAAAACCGGCGGAGACCCAACAGAACAACACAGCAAACAGTACAAGAATGCCACTTTGCAGGATATAAGGCAGAACCTGCATAAAGGAGCGCAGGAAAGGCTGATTCACCATCGCGAACGGATCGATCAGCGCCCATCCCTGATAAGGCAAAATGGTTTTCATGTACCAGGTGGCGATTGCCGTTTGGAACAGCGTCAGGATAAGCAGGGTATAACGACGCAATGTCCCCACCATTCTCCAGCGGTTCTCGGCAATCTTCTCTTCCGGGCTAGCATGAGGACGGTTCGGCGCCGGGGAACGCCCCAACATACTTTCCCACCAGCGCACCAGCGGGTTGGTGCGCCACATGTCAGGAAACATCGACGCACGTTTGATCGTGGGCATCGCCTGTAATGCGGCACGCCCTTCTTTGTCAACCGCTACCGGTTTCACCGCCGTCGCCGTATCGGGCCAAGCGGCATCCAGACGCGCCTTGACGGATTGCAGCGGCGAATCGTCTTCTGTCAGCAGCGTCGCAGGGGATTGCCCCTGCGCCAGAGCCCGATGGATAGCAGAGATATTTTCACGCTCAGCCTCAGGCAACGCATGCTGCAACGCCTCCGCCGCTTGCGCGGACAGAGGCAATTTCCCGATATAATCAGGGCTCGAGAGTAACTTATTCATTGGCAGGTAGCTGATAGCTCCAGGTTTCCGATAACAGCGTCTCACCGTTCACCAACGCAGCGCGCAGCTCGGTTGGCTGTTTAGGATCTTTCACACGCAGACGCAGCGTCAGACGCCAGCCACGCGTTACCGGATTATAGCGAACATTGTTCTCAACAATTTCACCGTTGTCACCAATGCTGACTTGAGAGGTCACAGGCGTCGCTTCTTCCATCTCTTTCATCATTGGGCCGGCAAAATCGACCAAGAACGCAACGGTGCCATCAGGTTGGCGGATCAAGTTAGACTGCTTCACATCCCCGGTAGAACGCATGGTGCGCTGAACGTAGGCCAATTCAGGTGAATGCAATTGCTCTTCGTCACGCGTGAAGTGCAGGCGATAACCCACTTCCAGCGGCTTGCCAATTTCGGGCAGCGCTTCCGGCGTCCAAAACGCAACGATGTTATCGTTGGTTTCGTCAGCTGTAGGAATTTCCACCAGCTCGACTTTTCCTTTGCCCCACTCGCCCTTGGTTTCAACCCAACCGCTGGGACGCAAATCGTAACGGTCATCCAGATCTTCATAGTTGGAGAAGTCACGCCCACGTTGCAGAAGACCGAAGCCTTTCGGATTTTCAATCGAATAGGTACTGACAGACAGGTGTTTCGGGTTATTCAGCGGACGCCAAATCCACTCACCGTTGCCCGCGTGGATAGATAAGCCGTTAGAATCATGCAGCGCCCCACGGTAGTTTAACGTAGGAGAAGGCTGGTTCGGCCCAAACAGGAACATACTGGTCAGCGGTGCCAGCCCCAGTTTACCTACGCGAGCGCGCAGAAACACTTTGGCCTGAACGTCAACGACGCTGTCACGTCCTGGATAAATAACGAAACGGTACGCGCCCGTAGCACGCGGTGAATCAAGCAGTGCATATACCAGCAAGTGCTTGTCATTGGGTTTCGGACGCTCGATCCAAAACTCGCGAAAGCGCGGGAACTCTTCACCAGAGGGCAACGCGGTGTCAATCGCCAGACCGCGAGCTGAAAGGCCGTAAGTCTGTCCTTTACCGATCACACGGAAATAGCTGGCACCCAGCATGCTGACGATCTCGTCATCCTTGCCAAGCTTATTGATGGGATACAAAATTTTGAAGCCTGCAAAACCAAGATTCTTCACGGTCTCAGCATCGTGATTCACCGTACCGAAATTAAAGTATTCCGGTGAATAAGCGATCTCGTTAACATCAGTGGCCGTGACTTCATTGATTCTCACCGGCGTGTCGAAATACATGCCCTGATGATAGAACTGAATACGAAACGGCGTTTGCAGGTTATTCCAGTATGATTTCTCCTGATTAAAACGAATCTGCTGATAATCAGCAAATTTCATATCGCGGAACTGGGCGGGAAGATTGCTCTTCGGCGCTTCATAGCCTTTAGCTGCCAGTTTTTCAGCTTGCGCTGCCACATCCTCCAGCGAGAATGCCCAGGCAGGCAACGCAGTGAAAGACAACACAATCGCTGCGGACAACCAGCGCAAATTCGCTACTCGACGTTTAACCCCAAAATTATTAACCAGCACAGCTCCCCCTGTTCGTGTGCTTAAATCAACTAAAATCCATATTAATGGATAAGTTAACCTTCCGACAACTTGATAAAAGCCCGGTTCATCATGATAGGTCAGCGTTTAAACAACGCAAACTGCAACCCCGATAAATTTCTGTAAAAAATCGAAAAGTAGAGAGGATACTCCGTCACCGGTTAGCCTTTGGCAACCCCTTGCGGTTATTTATGCCAGAGGCGTGCGCTGACCGACAATTCTACCTGTTGCGCTGCGAGTAAAACACCCTATTTATGCTGTAGTTGCAGAGAATACCTGCTTCTTTTGTCAACACGGCTACCATGACATTTACGCACGTGCAACTTTCAAGAATAATCTGAACCGTTGCACGCTAATGCATTAAAAAATTCGGTTGCAACATGCATGACACCTGTAGGTAACAAAATCGCGTTAAATCAGGTACAGTAGGGTGGCATATGTATGCTTTTACACCTACTTGCATCGACGCCGACTGATTCTTACATGAACGCATTGCGCCACAACAAAATTGCCACCACGCTAAGCTTCTTCGCGTTGCTGATGATTTTCATCGCGCCCATCGTTTCACAGGCGTTAATGCGGCATGATTATACTCCGCCCACGCATACTCAGCACCATCATTCTCACAGCAAACCGGCAACATCGTCACCGATGTCATCCGACGCAACCATGGGCCACGACGCCTGTGGTTACTGCGGGCTGTTATCCCATCACCCGGCGCTGTTTTCTGATAACTCGCCGCTGCGCGATCCGCGGTTTGTCACTCAGTCCGAGGTGAATAAATCGCGTCCACGGCACAAGTTCGTTGCCGCGCGTTATCGCTCCCAATCCCCTCGAGCACCGCCGACAGTCATATAACACAACCATAAACACAAAAATTTGATATTGGATAACGTCCTGTCACAAGGCGACGTCTTTTTTTCCTTTATTTTCTTCTTGTTACGATGACAAGGGCTCTCATGCTATGGATACCGTAAACGCTGACAAAAAGCCCCGCTCTGCGGCGGTAATGGCGCTTTTCTTACGCTTGCATTTCTACATTGGTCTGTTCGTTGGGCCGTTTATCTTTGTTGCCGCGCTGACCGGCACGTTGTATGTGCTAACACCGCAGATTGAAGAACGTCTGTATGCGCATCAGTTGCATGTTGATGTGCCCGGCACGGCGCAACCACTCGCTGCACAGATAGCTGCCGCTCAGTCCGCACTGGCAGAGCAACCTTCAGCCCAATGGCTGGCTATACGTCCTGCGCCTACACCGAGTGACACCAGTCGTGTGCTATTTCGACTCCCTGACTCCGCCCCTTCTGAATACCTCGCCGTGTTTGTTAACCCAAGCACACTGGCCATACAGGGCCAACTCATGGTGTATGGCACATCAGGAATATTGCCTTTGCGAACCTGGCTAGATCGCTTGCATCAGGGGCTGTTTCTCGGTTCTGTTGGCCGTCTCTATAGTGAACTGGCGGCCTCCTGGTTGTGGGTCGCCGCACTCGGCGGCGTTTATCTGTGGTGGAGAACACGTATGCCTTCACGAGTCGCCGCCCGCCGTAAATTGCCACCCGCCACCCGCTTGCGCGCCGTACACAGCACGTTGGGGCTAACGCTACTCATCGGGATGCTGTTCTTCTCCGCTACCGGGCTGACCTGGTCACAATGGGCGGGCAATAATATCGGCGTAGGGCGCAACGCATTGGGCTGGCAAACACCATCACTGAATACCACACTCATCCCCCATTCTGTCACAACAGCGCAGGATGCCCATGCTGAACACCACAGTGAGACGATGGCTCATCACCACGCACCGTCTGTTGTAGTAGATAACGTCGATAACGTATTGGCGATAGCACGACAAGCGGGGATCAGCGCCAATAAGCTGGAGATCCGCCCGGCAAAAAACGCAGATAACGCCTGGACAGTGACTGAAATTGAGCGGCGCTGGCCTACGCAGGCCGATATGGTTGCCATCAATCCTGACAGTGGCGTCGTCGTCGATTACGTCAGGTTCTCAGATTATCCGGTTGCAGCAAAGCTGACTCGTTGGGGGATTGATGCCCACATGGGCGTATTGTTCGGTTTGCCAAATCAGCTGATCCTGGCAGCGTTCGGACTGGGACTGTGCGCACTGATCGCGTGGGGATACCGCCTGTGGTGGCTGCGTCGACAGCGTCCTGGCGGCCAACCGCACCCGGTTAACACGCTTTTCGCCGCCTTCACCGCGTTGCCGATTGCGGTGCGCATACTCGTCGGTTGCATCGCACTATTACTGGGAGGGTGTTTACCGGTCATGGGCGTCAGCCTGCTGGTGTTCTTGCTGATAGACATCGCACGCTGGCGACGGCAGCAAGCAATACAAAATGCTGACGCGCTGCCACACGCACCACAGTGACAGCTCGCGGAGGGAATACCCCGGCTCTGCCCATGATGCAGAGCCGGGAAGGCCTTATGCGCTTGGCAACATGCGCAACGTATCTTGCTGCGCTACGGGGCCTTCATGATAGCTTCCCAGTTTAAAAATGCTGACCGTGCTGGTTAGCGCCTGAGCCTGCTCTTGCAAAGACAATGCGGCCGCCGCTGATTCTTCAACCAGCGCCGCATTTTGCTGGGTCGTAGTATCAATCTGCCCCACGGCCAGGTTGATTTGATTCACACCATCGCTCTGCTCACGGCTTGCTTGGGCAATCTCCGTGACGATACCGTTAACCCCCTCAACGTTAGTCACCAACGTTTGCATGGAAACGGCGGTTTTTTCCACCAGAACCATCCCCTGACGCACCTTTTCCACGGAGCCATCAATCAGCTCTTTAATTTCTTTCGCCGCCGTCGCGCTGCGTTGTGCCAAGGCGCGGACTTCGCTCGCTACCACAGCAAAACCACGCCCCTGCTCACCGGCACGCGCCGCTTCAACGGCCGCATTGAGCGCCAGAATATTGGTTTGAAAGGCAATGCTGTCAATCACGCCGATGATTTCCGCCATCCGCTGTGAAGATTCACGAATGCCGCGCATTTCGTTGGTAACCTCATTCATCAGCTCACCGCTCTCGCGTACCGTCTGTGAACCCTGTGCGGCAAGCTGTGTTGCTTCCGTGGTATTGTCTGCGGTGTTTTTAATGGTTGCCGTCAATTGTTCCATCGAGGAGGCCGTTTGCTCCAGTGAGCTGGCCTGCTCTTCGGTCCGCGCTGATAGGTCCTGATTGCCTGCGGCGATCTGCCCTGCGGCACTGGATATACTTTCCGCCCCATCCCGCACCTGGCTGACAATATGGCGCAAACTGTCATTCATATTCCTCAACGCCTGTAGCAATAAACCGGTTTCATCTTTGCGCGTGGCAAGAATATCTGAAGTTAGATCACCGGTCGACACGCGCTCAGCTATGGATAGTGCTTCGTTAAGCGGATGAGTGACACTGCGGGTGATGGCGGCAGCCACGATCACGCTGAGCAAAATGGCGGCCAGGATTATACCTACCAACAGCAACCGCGTGTTGGTATAGCTTTGCGCCACCTGCTGCTGTGAGACAGACATCTGGTCATCACGATGGTCAATAAACGCACTAATCGCCGCTTTGTAAGCCTGAATGCTCTTCTCGGTTGCTGTCATAAACTCATTGCGCGCAGCAGCAGTATCACCGCTATTGATATATCCCGCGAAAGTGGTACTGGAGGTATGAAAATCAGCACGCGCCCGATTAATATCCTGCAATATCGCCTGCGAGCGTGCGTCATTGGCAGATTTACGTAACTCTTCCATCAGGGCTGAAACAGTGACCGTTCGCTGTTTCATCGACTCCATCTCTTTTTTGATATCCTGTTCTGATGTCGTCAACAATACGCGTTGTTGGCTAAGTGCATAGCCATTAAGTTCACTAATCAGTTGGTTCCCCTTTACTGTGAGCGGATAGTCACTCACCACAATCCTGTCTATCTGAGCGTTAAAATCAGCCAGTCGTCCCAATGACATCACGCCGACGACCAACAGCATTAATACCAAGAGTGAAAACCCTATCCCTAGACGATATCCAATACGCCAATTTGACAGATTCATATAAATTCCTTTATTCATCTTTACTATAAACGTTACGGCACCATTACTGGCCGTTTCATTCAACAGAATGTCTATTCACTGAATAGCGGCATGCGCTATTTATCCCTGTAGATTTGACATCAACACATAGCATCAACCAAAGCAGGCGACACACATGCGAGATAATCGAATATGTTAGCTGCGTGAGTGCGGCATTAAATCTTGCTCGAAAGCCATTCATTAGAACAATCCTTGTCACTGATTGACATACCGCATCCCTTCAATAAAATAAATCAATAAAAATCATAAAGATAAACCAAAGCCTCCTTTCTGATAGTTACGAAAAAAACCATACTCTCATTCAGGGTATGGTTGTATTCACGCAAATCCAGAGACTTATGTTCAACGGCATATTATACGATTTCTTTACTGATTGAATGAAATTTATATGTCTATTTTTATTTACAAAACCCATATACCACCATAATCGATCATTATGCGAATATTTATCTGTATTCAAGGTAAATTACAGTTACTGACAGAGCCTGTTTTGCTTTAACAAATTTAAAACATTTTTGAATAAATAATAGGAAAGGAATATCTACAGAAGAGAGAATAATCAGAAACACACCGTCGTTAATGTACACATTACTCCCTTGCCCTTGAGCAAGGGGAGCAATATTATTGATCTATAAATCACAGAATACGTCAGATAATATTAACATCATTGTAGAACAGTCGTTTTATGCGTTTCATTAAAATGTAATTCGCACTCTATTTTGGCATTAGGAAGATAATTTGACTTTAATAGCATAAAGGGAGAAATCATTTCCCAACCTGATATTTTATCACTCTGATTAATACGACCACCAGAGAAATAAATAATAGTAAAATAGCCACCGCGGTGCTCATTTTTATAAATTTCGTAACGATAAAACCGGTTGTTATCCTGATGCTGAAAAATGAGTGTTTCTTTTAATATCCCCAGTAACATCTTCTCCCCTCCCAGTGCCTAAATTTTTTTCATCGGCCAGGGCTGGAAAAACCTTACAACGAGGCATCAAAAACACGACCCCGATCGCTACTGACAAAAAAAAACCTCACCGTCATTAGCAATACGGTGAGGTTCCATCTGGCAACATCACTTTTTCTTGGAGGCGCCTTTGCTTTTATCTTTTATCAACTGTCTGATTTTTTTCAATTCTTTTTGGCTCAATGGTTGCTCAACAACCTCTTCGGTGTGCTGACTATCCACATCCTCTTGTTCAGCATCGACGCTATCCTTAGCGACAATAGCAAAACTTTTGGCCAAACGTGCCGCCACTTCTGCGCTAATGGAAACTTGATTTTCTAAGGCGGCTGCTTTGATTTGCTCTTTCAACTCTTGGGGGATCTTTAAAGATAAACTGGATATCTCACTCATTTTCTTACCTTTCTTTAAGAGATAAAAGGACACGGTATGTTAGTCGTATGATAAAGTCTAGCATGACACAAAAATTTAATATTTCCGTCATGAAAAAGACACCACGTTATGCAACCTCAGTCGTTACCTATTTTGACACCGCCGTACGACTTTCATAAAGCACAGATCAATCACGGCAGCATCGCAGGTGTGCGACCTGAATTATGACGAAAATAGATGACAATAAGAATTATTGGTAAGCCAATTATTTTACTTACAATGGAAAGAAGGTAAATGACTTGCGATCGGTGCCACAACATCAGACTTAACGCGTTGATCATAATATATTAACACATTAGAATAGCGCGCCGCCACGAAAAGGAACCTGCTGTGTCACACCACGCCGTCTGGGAATTTATCAAGCATGCCTACTTGTTAGGAGCCATCATTGCGATGGTGATAACGTTTTTACTGAGCCGAGATAAATCCCTGTTGATGCGTTTTCTGGCCTCAATATTGATCGGGCTAACCTGGCCACTCAGCTTTCCACTGGTGTTACTGTTTTCGCTGCTGTAGCGGCGCGTCCTGTCCGACAACGCCGCACAACAGCGATAGGCTATCTCACGACCAGCACCGCCGTCGTGGCATGACGAACAATGGCCGCTGCGTTAGAACCGAGCAGATAGGTTTTCACATTGGGCCTGCGTGAGCCGACCACGATCAAATCCGCACCAATCTCTTGCGCTAATTGCAAGGTCTCGTCACGTGGAGAACCGAAGCTTACGCTATAGTGCACACGCTCGGGCGGAAGGCCCGTCGTTGCCACCAGCGCTTTAAGCATCTCGTTTGCTTTGACCACAGCTTGATTCTCAAACTCTTTGATACCAAACGAGTAGGCAGACATGAAGGCGGAGGCATCGGGCAAGGCATGAAACAAGTGAAGTGCGGCATCCGACGCCTTTGCCAACTGCACAGCATGCTGCAAGGCGTTTTGCGTTAATTCCTCTTCTTCCAGATCGATAGGGACCAGTATCATCGTATACATAGCAGCTCCTTATTGCAGATTCCCGCTTAAGAAAAGCATATCCCACCTCGGTATGATGTAAAATAACGCGTTATAAATCTGTGAGGTAGGTTTTCTATGGACGATCTTTTCTTACGTTTGTCTCGCTCTGGATTTCGACAACGTTTTGCACTCGGGCCGAAAGAGCTGAGTTATCTGAATCAAAAGGGCTTCGATGTCATCAAGCAACATGCCGCTGATTTCGTTGCCCAACGTTTAGCGCCCACCGCCCCCCGCAATGATGGCAAACAAACCCCAATGCGCGGACATCCTGTCTTTATTGCACAGCATGCTACGGCAACCTGCTGCCGAGGCTGTTTGGCAAAATGGCATGGCATCACCGCACACCAAGCGCTTAGCCAACAAGAGCAAGACTACATCGTGAGCGTCGTGATGGCATGGCTGAAACGGGAAATCGCCAAGCGAGAGCCAACGGCACAGGGATAACCGCGATGTGCCGCCAAAAGGGACTCCCCCCTGGCAACGATTTACGCATCAGCAATGCGGGCTACAGCATGCCTTTTATGCCATCAGGAAACACGGTCAGCGCATCACTCAGCACGGCAGTCTGATCAATCCAGCGCATCACAATCGGCATGCCGTTGGACTCCATCCCATGGACTACCTCTTGCTGATAAAGAGCCTTATCGGCAAACTGGCCTTCATAAACAAAAACGATCTCGTGCCCCGGTTTTCCGTTGTATTCAAAAATATTCTCGGAGACGCCTAACAACGTCAGATCAATGGCATCCGCGCCAATCTCTTCTTTAACTTCACGTATGGCCGCAGCCTCAGAAGTTTCACCGAAATCAACACCACCGCCGATGGGTAACAAATAATGTGAATCCTTGACCGGATCGTGCCCTTCCGCTAACAGCACTCGCCCTTGGTGGCGGAAAAGGCAGACCGCTTTCGCTCTTATCTTACTCATCACTCATGCTTCCTTGACAAAAAGGGCCGAGAAGATTACCTGAGGTAGTGAAAGGGAATTGAGATCGCGATCAAAGAACGATCCCACTATTTTAGATTTCGCGCTTTATCCAGCACGGTGATCAAAAGTAGCGATTATTTAAAGCCCGTTTAGGGTGTATATCTTAGAATTCTCGTTGACATCTAGTCAGGTTGTTTCTATCGCAGAGGATTATCTATCGAATTACTTAATTCAAGGAGTTTTATCATGTTGGCAAACGAAAATGTATTTATCAGCGTACTCGCTGTTATCGTGGCGGTAGGTTTTATTATCGCTTTCTTTAGCCCTAAATGGGATGACTGATGAACACTGATCCCCCCAATCGATGACTCCTCTCGTGCCATCATGGCTGAGAGGAGGCAAATTTTAATTTGCCGTCTACCTATACCGCTTGTTCATTACTCTTCGCTTAACCGCCTCAACGTTAATCTCATTTCATCAGCACGGTGAACCTATCCGGTAATTTAGCCACAATTATTGCAGTTTCCCTCCGAATGGAATCCCTGAAAAAGTAGCATTATCGTATTTCCTCACTATGTTTAGGAAAATACGAATGTCCATCATCGAAACATTGGCGACGCGTACCTCTTCGACATCATCAGCATCGCATCTGGTTGCATCGCAAGGAAATGCTTTTGATATTGAGTTAAAAAAAGCGGTAGCTAAAGAACATCCCGCTCAACAAGAAAATGCGGTTAGTGCTCAGCCAAAACAAGCATCACACCAGTCTGCTGCTGCACAGGAATTGCAGGAATGGCTTGATATGTCTCCTGAAGAGCGACTCTTTTTTACGGTGCTTGCCTCGATGGGGATCTCCAAAGAAGAGTTTGAGGCTATGTCACCGGAAGACCAGAGCCGCATCACTCACAAAGTGCAAGAAAGCCTCAAAGAGAGGGCAAAGGAAGGTCTGCAAACCGATATCGCCTGACTATGGTGGCGTAGGGCCACCTGACAACAGCACAGGTGGCACGATACCAACCTCTTTAGCATGATATTCAGCTACTCTGCTCGCCGAGTGCAATAATGTCATAGGCAATATTTTGTACTTTAGGAACAGGATGATTTTCTGTCAAAAAACAAAAACTGTTTTGTCATTATTTAGGTATTAACCGTGGCTTGGCCATCTCCGCTGTCTGTATCGGGAGATCGATAGAATCAGAGCGCGCTCACAGAATCTATATTATTAATAGGGCTTTTCACATAATCACTTTGCCTTTTCAACTGTATATAAATACAGTTTCAGCATTATACATCATAAGGACAGAGTGATGATTTTAAGAGCAGCCCCCCACACTAAGGATGATACTTGCCCAGCATGCGTAGTGGCAGGCGGTTTTATTTTTCTGGCACACCACAGTGGCGGTCATGAAAAAGCAGATGCGGTGTTTCAGGCCAAGGCATCCCTAAAAGCGTTACAAAAAACACTTCAGTCGGTCGATGCGAGCCTGGATGATATGGTTCAGTTGACGCTTTATCTAAAACACCGGCACGATTTCCCCGCCGTTCGGGATGTTTTTCGCAAGTTTTTCACTGACGGACAGTATCCAGCGCGGATGACAGTGTTCACTGATTTTATCAGTGATAACTGCCTGTGTATGGTAGACGGGACAGCCGTAGTCACCGCAAATCAGCAGACGCCGCACACTGGCCCAGAAATAAATACTCAGAGAGAACAGTGATAGAAAGCCGATAAAGTAGCCTTCGAGAAGAAAATTATCTCTACTACGCCACATCCATGAGTGCTAATCGCAGATGATTATTAAATATGTCAATTACGGGTGTTTCTGCTAATTATGGTACCGCTGTACTTCCAACATGATGAATCTGTGAGATAACCTGACCAAGCGTTATCTGTAACAGCACGCTTTCAGCTTCAAATAAACAGGCACTGTTCATCATAAGGAACAATTGTCACTTGCCGCATATTTATACATTCTCCTTTCCCTGCGACTTTACAGGTATCGTGTTATATAAATTATGTATACAGCCCGAACAGTTTTTTAAACGCCAGTTTCCCGCTGGAAGTAATGGTTATTTCCCTAAACCCCGGCGTTCTGGTTAGCCATCCTTTTTGCTCACAATGCGCAAAAAAAGCAGCGCCAGCCTCGCCACCAAGATGAAATCGCCGTTCACTCCAGTCAAGACAGCCACAGCACGCTTTACGTCGTATCTTTGACGTGGACATAATACCCAATTCCCGGAACTGTTCTTGTCCGAATGGCGTCATTGATGCACCGTCTGAAGTTATCCAACCTTCAGAAACCATAAAATCATAGATATGAACAGCGATTTCACCCGCTAAATGGTCATAACATGTGCGGAAAACCCGTAATGAGGAAGGTGTGTTGATTTTAGCTGATGATGCCGAACGCCATGATACGCCCATCAGATTTTCAATCAGCGCGGCAATGTCTGTTCCCGCCAGACGGTAATAACGATGGCGCCCCTGAGAAAGACAGGTAATCAGTCCCTCACTAACCAGCCGGGACAGATGCGCACTGGCAGTTGATGCCGCGATATCAGCGACTGCACTTAACTCTGTCGCTGTCCATGCACGTCCGTCCATCAATGCGCAGAGCATTTTTATACGGGACGGATCAGACATGGCAGCAGCTAAGGCTGCCATTGAATGTTCCAGAGCATCACTGCTGTCTGTTGAAGTAGCGTGTTTTAACATGTTACTCAGGCACAACAGCCCATTTCTCCGTGGCTTTACTGGCAACCCTACCATTATCGGTCACGAGGATCAGTTGATTTGCATGGTCGCTATATTGGCACAGGATATTAACCCCCTTCTCAGCCAGCGTTGCCGCTATCTCTCCCAGCTCACCGGGTCGCTCTTGTTTCAGTTTGCGGATCAATGGCCTGCATACGCTTTCAACCTGAAATCCTGCGTTTTCAAGCACTGTTTTGGCCTCATCTCCCTTCTCAACAAGAAAATGCGCATGTGCTTTGTCTGCGACGGTAAATACGCCCCCACCCTCAAGACCAATACCGTTTTGACCTAATGCCGTACCCAGTGCCGCCAGTTCTCCCGGCGCATTATTTAAAACAACATGGATGTCATACATCTGCTTGGCCTCGGGTTTCTGATGAATAATCTCTGAGCACATGAGCAATACGGATGCGATAAAAAGAGAAGATAGATTGGCGTCCTTCTGCCTGAGCCGCCTTATGCAAAACGTTTTGTTTCCATAGCAATACGGCCTCTTCATCCCGCCACCAAGACAATGACAATATTTTGCCCGATGTTGTTAGGCTCTGAAAACGCTCGATAGACATAAAACCATCAATCTCTGCTAACAGCGGTTTCAATTCAGCAGCAAGCTGGAGATAACGCTCTTGCTGTGTGGCAACAACATCAGCTTCAAAAAGCACTGCAATCACATTCCTACCCTCTATGTATTAGACACGGGCATGACTGTACCGTTTTCAGTGCTGAACACTTCGATGAAGGGCGAAATATGGATGTCATCATCAATACACCAGTGTCAGGTGTCAGTGATAAATATCTTCTGGCGATATCCTATCACGTGCCATCTGTTCGAGAATCCTTTTCATCTTCAGCTTAATTGTTAGCAGAAATCTCTCAAGACATTTTCTATCGATTTCAACGCTTGACAGCAGGTAAAGATAAATTTTTGACGATAGGAAAAAGAGAATATAAGCGGATAATCAGGGTAAATAAGATGAAAAAAGTAAGTAGGCCAGAAACAAAAAAGTCCCTATTAAGGGACTTTTTTGCTGCATGTTATGCAGGATAAAACCGAAGACATCTTCATAACGCATCGATTCTATTGAATGAGTGGCGGAGGAGGTGAGATTCGAACTCACGGAGCTGTTACACTCGGCGGTTTTCAAGACCGCTGCCTTAAACCACTCGGCCACCCCTCCACAACGAAGCGAACTATAAACACAGCCCGACAGGTTGTAAAGCCTGATAATGCTCAACTGCGCTAAAAATAACCTATTTAGCGTTAACTGGACGTAATATCATCATAATGCTTATAAAATTAGCATCTCACAGCGTAAAGAAGGGTAAAACGTCTTTAATAACCCTGCGCAACTATCTATGCTGATATCCTGAGTCATAATAATCATTTAACAGAGAGAGTCGCTGCCATGGATCGTATTGTTGTCTCTTCCAGACAGGAAAGCTCACTGCTCAGCACGCACAAGGTGCTGCGTAACACGTATTTCCTTTTATCGCTTACGCTGGGTTTTTCCGCACTTACCGCTACCGCCAGTACCGTGCTAAACCTTCCCGCGCCTGGCTTATTGTTGATGCTGATAGGGTTTTACGGACTGATGTTTTTGACCCACAAACTCGCCAACAGTCCAGCAGGTATTCTGGCAGCATTTGCGCTCACCGGGTTTATGGGGTACACGCTGGGCCCGATCCTGAGCTCACTGATTGCCTCCGGTGCCTCTGACATCATCATGCTTGCACTGGGCGGCACAGCTTTGGTCTTTTTCTGCTGTTCTGCCTATGTGCTGACAACGCGCAAAGACATGTCATTCCTGTCCGGGATGATGATGGCGGGATTTGTTGTTCTGATCGTCGGGGTGATTGCCAATCTGTTCCTGCAACTTCCTGCATTGCACCTTGCGTTGAGCGGCTTGTTCATTCTGTTTTCTGCCGGTGCCATTCTCTGGGAAACCAGCAATATCATTCACGGTGGTGAAACGAATTATATTCGCGCCACGGTTAGCCTGTACGTTTCCATCTATAACCTGTTCGTGAGTTTGTTGAGCATTTTAGGCATCATGCGTAACAACTAACCGGGTTAAGGCTTCTGCCCTTGTCATTCCACGAATGTAACAGGCCTGAGTTTGGCGTCTTGGCAGCTCAGGCCTTTTTATTCCTCCCTTATCCCCCATTTTTCCGACTGAATTTCTTTGCTACACTTCGCGTAAAACTGGGGTTACGAGGCATGATGGTGGAGTTTGAAGGGCGTTTTATAGAAACAGATGCACAGGGATATTTGCTTAACAGCGCTGATTGGAGTGAGTCTCTCGCACCGTTACTGGCTGAGCAGGAAGATATCGTGTTAACCGATGCGCATTGGGAAGTGGTGCGCTTTGTTCGCCACTTCTATCTGGAGTTCAATACCTCCCCTGCGATTCGCATGCTGGTAAAAGCAATGGCACAAAAGCACGGTGAAGAAAAAGGTAATAGCCGCTATCTTTATCGACTTTTCCCTAAAGGCCCAGCCAAACAGGCAACTAAAATTGCAGGGCTGCCTAAACCGGTAAAATGTATCTGATATTCGGCTAATAGCGGATTGAAAAATTCGTGTAATCCATCATCGCGCAGGGCTCGATAAGCACGCGCTCAACGCGAGCACTGCGCGGCCCCCCCGCTTTCAGCCATGCGATAAGTTGTTCAACCTGCTGCGGCTCACCACAGGCTACCACTTCCACACTGCCATCCTCACAATTTCTGGCATACCCATTTACACCCAGTCGTCGGGCCTGATGTTGTGTGTGATAACGAAAACCAACACCTTGCACCATACCGTATACATAGGCTATTACACCGTGTTCAGACATCTAAACGCCTCCTCAATCATCGATGGGCAAGCCCCTTTATTCCCTGCACAGTGACGCAATATACATCATACTATTAACAGTAAAATAACTTCATCCCGGTAGCAAATACGCGATGTCGACGTTCAGCATACGACTTGAAATCTGGGCGTTCGCGCCCATATAGAAGTAAGGTTACAGAATCAGACTATCTCAGGAGGCATTATGATTATCTGTAAATTTGGTATTGGAGAACAGATTCGTCATAAACTGCTGGGATATCCAGGTGTGGTTATTGATATCGACCCCGAATACTCGCTGGTAAGCCCGGCGTGGGAAGAACTGGATGCCCACGATACGCTGCGTTCTGCCCCGTGGTATCACGTTGTGATGGAAGATGAACAAGGGCAAGCCATTCATACTTATCTGGCAGAAGCACAGTTGATGCAAGAAGCACCGGATGATGACCGGCACCCCTCTCTGGATGAGCTTGCTAAAGAGATCAAACAGCGAGCGCCTCGTTTACAGCATTAATACCGGCCACTGTGGCCGGCATTGCGTGCAAGCCGATTACTTGGCAATACCCAAGCGCGGAATCTCAATTTTAGGGCAGCGATCCATCACGACCTCAAGCCCGGCATTTTTTGCCAACACGGCTGCCTGCTCGTTTATCACGCCAATTTGTAACCATAATACTTTTGCCCCAATAGCGATGGCCTCTTTAGCCACCTCGTAAGCGGCCTCTGACTGACGAAAGACATCCACCATGTCCACCTTGCCAGGAATATCTGCCAGTGAGGCATAAACCCGTTGACCATGGAGTTCTTGCCCTGCCAGTTTAGGGCTAACAGGAATCACGTTATACCCTTGCTCCAATAAATAAGCCATCACACCATAGCTGGGACGAGAGACTTTCTCACTGGCACCGACCAAAGCAATCGTTTTTACTCTCTCCAACACCGATTTAATCTCTGCATCCTTCATGGTTGTTACCTCACATTGCATGGGTTCATTTACAGTGTACACCACTGTGCCGCCTTATTTTTGTCTTGCGTTGCCGACAAACCGGTATTCAATCTGGTGTACCTAAACCTAGAATTTTCAGATAAACAAAACAGTAAACGCACAACAGGTGATAAATCATAACACCAATAACAAATTGTTAAAAAATGAAAACTTTGACACATTTAGCCAAATACTCAACAATGGCGCGTTAAATGATGCCGGAGTCAAGCTGATGAAATTGTACCGTGTTTTAGTGCTGCTTTTCTTCGTCACGAGCAGTATAGCC